>NZ_JBTYMC010000034.1:0-36130 GCF_054880855.1 Streptomyces sp. S6
GTGGTGGCGGGGCCGGTGGCGCTTGCGCGGTGGGGGTTCCGGTTCGTGGCGGGGGGGTCGTCCGCAGAGCGGCGGGGTGTCATGACGGCTGCTCCGTCGGGGCGGCGGCGGCCTTGCGCAGGCTTCGTTCGACGCGGTCGGCGAGGCCCTTCGCCTCGTTGCCGAGGCCCGCCTGGGCGACGGCCGAGCCGGCTCCGGTGGCGGTGGCCTCCGCGGCGGGCTGGGGGGTGTCGACCGTGCGGTTGTCGGCCCAGCCCGAGACGGAGTAGACGACGACGGGGGCGTCCGTCAGCACCGACACGGACCAGGAGGCGCGCTGGGCGGTGCCGAAGCGGGCGGCGAGGGTGTCCGGGACGGCGTACGGGCGGGGCATGAGGTCGGCCCTGCGGGAGAGGCCCTCCTTCTCGAACCGGGCGTCCAGTGCGCGCATCGTCGCCGCGTCGGCCTTCGTGAAGAGGAGGCCGACGGTCGTCACGTAGCTCTGGGTGGCGTCGATGTACGTCGCCCTCAGGAGGCGGTCGCAGCCGACGGGGGTGAGGACCTGGGCGAGCAGCGGGTCGAAGGCGTTCTCGCAGCCGCCGTCCGGGGCGACGCCGATCCGCGTCCACGTCCGGTCCGCTCCGCCGGGCCCGGCACCCTGCCCGTCGACCGTCACCGGGAACAGCTGGTCCACCGGCACGCTGTGCCAGATCGCCGACGCCGCCGCGTAACTCCCCCCGGCCGCCTGCGCGTCGCCCCCGACGAGCCAGCTCCCGGTGACCGCGCCGCCCATCAGCCCGAGCCCCAGCACCACGCACGCCGCCGCGGCCACGACCCGCCCGCGCACCCAGGGCTCGCGGGGGTCCGCCTCCACGGGGGGCGTGTCCATCGGGTGGACGCGGGGGGTGGCCGTCCAGGAGAGGGAGGGGTCGGGGTGGGGGGCGGCGGAGCCGTACGAGGGCCGGGGCTGGGTCTGCGCTCGGGAGGACGGGGCGGGGGTGTCGTCGGACACCTCGGAGCTCAGCCGCCACACCGAGTCGGTGCGGGCCGCTGCGGGAGTGGGGGGCGAGACCTGGGGGGTCGGCCCGGGTTCGACCCGGCTGGTGCCGGGGCGTGCCGACTTCGGTGGGGTGGCGGGGCGCGGAGGGATGGTGCCGAGGGGGGTGTCCTGCGCGGTGCGCGAGGGGTTCAGGCTCTCTGAGACCGTACGGGACGGCGAAGGCCGGTCCTCCGGTGCCGGGGACGCGCCGGGGCGAGCCGGAGCGGGCCGCTCGGGGTCGTCCGGGACGGACGCGTCGGCGTCCCGCGCGGACTCCTCGCCCCCGGCTGCCGGGCGCGGCGGGACACCTGAACCGTTTCCGCGCACCGGATCCGCCGACGGCCTCTCCTCGGCGGAACCGGAACCGGCCGAAGCCGACGCGCGCGCGGGACCGGACTCAGCCGCCGAGGGATCCCCGGCGGCGCCGGGGGCTGGTGTGCCGTTGTCCCGGGGGAAGGGGATGTCGAACTCCGGGGGGCAGGCCGAGGACG
Source organism: Streptomyces sp. S6 (assembly GCF_054880855.1). Classification (NCBI taxonomy): domain Bacteria; kingdom Bacillati; phylum Actinomycetota; class Actinomycetes; order Kitasatosporales; family Streptomycetaceae; genus Streptomyces; species Streptomyces sp. S6. The sequence continues at coordinate 1,510 of NZ_JBTYMC010000034.1, forward strand.
TCGGGGTCCATGCGGGTGTGTCCGCCGGCATCGAGCGGGGCTCGTCGGAGGGCCGCTTCGGCGGAGGGGCCATCCGGCTGCGGGAGAACGGCGTCCAGGCGCTGCCGGCGGTGGGCGGACGAGGTGTGTCGGAAGCCGGTGCCGATGCCGGGGCGGCGGTCCGGGACATGTACGGCCGGACGACGCTGACGTCGAAGTCGGAGACGGCGGTGGAGCCGTCGATGTCCTGCTCCTCGCCGAGGCGTGCTCCCGGGCGGGGTGTGGCAGGTGTGGTGTCCGGGAAGCGGGCAGAGGCGACCGGCGGGGGAAACGTGTCCTGGGTGTCCGTGTTCACCTCGTCCGACGGCCGTCCGGGGCGCCGTCCGAAGACCCCGGCCCCCCGCACCTCGCGCCACAGCGCACCCCCCTCACCTGCGGCGGGCTCCGCCTCGTCCCACGCCTCGCCCCCCACGACCCGCCCCTCGCGCGAGGACACGCCCGTCTCGCCCGCCGGTCCCGTGATCCCCGTCCCCGCGGCAGAGCCCTCGCTCAAGGACGCCCCTCCCGAAACCGAACCCGTGTGATCCGCGGGAGGGCGCCGTGCTTCCGTGCTCAAGCGCACCCCCCGTTTTCCTCGTGCCGTGCGGACAGCGCCTGGCCCGGCCGACGGTGGTCCCCTCGGGCACGCATACCCGCACCGGCCGGCCGGCATCCCGGCACGGAATCCCGGCCGGAGCCGTTCCTCCATGCGTGCGCGTCACTCTACGGCCTGTCACCGGGCGAGGGAGAACCCGTACCGCCGCCCCGGGGCATCTGCCCGTATCGTCCCCCTACCCTGCGGTAATCGTGTCTGGCAGGCTTCGTCCATGACTGCGCGCGCCACCGACCGGGCCCGTTACGACCGGGCCACCGCCCATCTCGACGCTCCCCTCGCGATCGTCGATCTGGACGCCTTCGACGCCAACGCGGAGGACCTGCGCCGCCGGGCGGCGGGGAAGCCGATCCGGGTGGCGAGCAAGTCCGTCCGCTGCCGGGCGCTGCTGGAGCGGGTGCTCGCGAAGGACGGCTTCGCGGGGCTGATGTCGTTCACGCTGGCGGAGTCCCTGTGGCTGGCCCGCTCCGGCTTCGAGGACGTCCTGCTGGCCTACCCCTCGGCGGACCGCACGGGGTACGCGGAGCTGGCGGCCGATCCGAAGCTCGCCGCCGCCGTCACCGTGATGGTGGACGACGTCGCCCAGCTCGACCTGATCGACGCGGCGCGGGGTGACGGCCGTGAAGTGATCCGGGTCTGCCTGGAGTTGGACACGTCGTTGCAGATGCTGGGCGGCCGGGTGCGGATCGGCGCCCTGCGCTCCCCGCTCCGGTTCCCGGCCCAACTCGCCGAGTTCGCCCGGACAGTGACGCGTCGTCAGGGTTTCAAGCTGGTCGGCGTCATGGCCTACGAGGGTCATATCGCCGGTGTCGGCGACTCGTTGGCGGGTCGTCCCTTCCGGTCCCGCGCGATCCAGCTCATGCAGCGCACCGCGCGCCGTGAACTCGCCGAGCGCCGCGCCGAGGTGGTGCGCGCGGTGCGGGCCGTGGCCCCGGATCTGGAGTTCGTGAACGGGGGTGGCACGGGGAGCGTGGAGAGCACGGTCGCGGAGGACGCCGTCACCGAGGTGGCCGCCGGGTCGGGGCTGTACGTGCCGCGTCTCTTCGACAACTACACGTCGTTCACGGGCCGTCCGGCGGCCCTGTTCGCGCAGCCGGTGGTCCGGCGGCCCGGTGTGGGGATCGTGACGGTCCTCGGCGGCGGCTACCCGGCCTCGGGTGCGCCGGGTGTGGACCGGCTGCCGGTGCCGTACCTCCCCGAGGGTCTGCGGTACGACCCGCAGGAAGGTCCCGGCGAGGTCCAGACGCCGCTGCTCGGTGCCCCGGCCGACGATCTGCTGATCGGCGACAAGGTGTGGTTCCGGCACGCGAAGGCCGGTGAACTCTGCGAGCGTTTCGACCAGTTGCACCTGATCGAGGGGGACACCGTCACGGAGACGGTGCCCACCTATCGCGGCGAGGGCCACACGTTCCTCTAGAGCGGGGTCACGTACGCGCCCGAAATGCCGCCGTCCACGAGGAAGTCGGTCGCGTTGACGAACGAGGAGTCGTCGCTCGCCAGGAAGGCGACGGCGGCGGCGATCTCCTCGGCCTCGGCGAACCGGCCGACCGGGATGTGGACGAGGCGGCGGGCGGCGCGCTCGGGGTCCTTCGCGAACAGCTCTCGCAGCAAAGGCGTGTTGACCGGCCCCGGGCACAGCGCGTTGACGCGGATGCCCTCCCGCGCGAACTGCACGCCGAGTTCCCGGGACATGGCGAGGACGCCGCCCTTGGACGCGGTGTACGAGATCTGACTCGTCGCGGCGCCCATCCGGGCCACGAAGGACGCCGTGTTGATGATCGAACCCCGCCGCTGCTCACGCATGTAGGGGATCGCGGCCTTGCAACACAGGTACACGGACGTCAGGTTGACCTCCTGGACGCGCTTCCACGCCTCCAGGCCGGTCTCCAGGATGGAGTCGTCGTCGGGGGGTGAGATGCCCGCGTTGTTGAAGGCGATGTCGACGCTGCCGTACGTGTCGTAGGCGGTCTTGAAGAGCGCGTCGACCTGTTCGGGGCTGGTCACGTCGACCTTCACGAAGAGCCCGCCGACCTCGTCGGCGACGGCTTTGCCGCTGGTCTCGTCGACGTCGGCGCAGACGACGTTGGCGCCCTCGGCGGCGAGGCGGCGGGCGGTGGCGAGGCCGATGCCGCTGCCGGCTCCGGTGATGACGGCGGTACGGCCGACGAGGCGGCGGCAGACAGGAGTCTCGGTCACTGTGCGGGGTCCTCCGTGCTGATGAAGACGTTCTTGGTCTCGGTGAAGGCGGCGAGCGCGTCGGGGCCGAGTTCTCGGCCGACCCCGGACTGTTTGTAGCCCCCGAAGGGGGTCCAGTAGCGCACGCTGGAGTGGGAGTTGACGGACAGGTTGCCCGCCTTGACGGCCCGTGAGAGGCGCAGCGCGCGGCCCACGTCCCGGGTCCACAGGGAGCCCGAGAGGCCGTAGGGGGTGTCGTTGGCGAGGCGGATGGCGTCGGCCTCGTCGGTGAAGGGGAGCAGGACGGCGACGGGGCCGAAGATCTCCTCCCGGCTGGCCGGGGAGTCGGGGGCCTCTGCGGTCAGGACGGTCGGCGGGAACCAGAAACCCGGGCCGTCGGGGGCGTCGCCGCGCAGGGCGCCGGGGGTGTCGTAGGGGACCAACGACACCACGCGTTCGAGCTGTTGCCGCGAGATCAGCGGGCCCATCTGGGTCTTCTCGTCGGCCGGGTCGCCGACGACGACCGCCGCGAGGGCCTCGGCGAGGAACTCGCGCGCCTCGTCGTAGACGGACTCCTGGACGAGGATGCGGGTGCGGGCGCAGCAGTCCTGGCCGGCGTTGTCGAGGAACGAGAACGGGTCGAGGGCTTTTTTCAGATCGGCGTCGGCGAAGACCACGTTGGGGCTCTTGCCGCCGAGTTCGAGGGTGACCGGCTTGACCAGCCCGGCGCACCGCTCCATGACCTCGCGGCCGGTGCGGGTGGAGCCGGTGAACACGATCTTCGCGACGCCGGGGTGGTCGACGAGGGCGCGTCCGGCGATGCCTCCGTGGCCGGGGACGACCTGGAAGAGGTGCTCGGGAAGTCCCGCTTCCAGGGCGAGTTGAGCCAGGCGCAGGGCGGTGAGGGGCGTCGTCTCGGCGGGTTTGAGGACGACCGCGTTGCCTGCCGCGAGCGCCGGGAAGGAGCCCCAGGCGGCGATGGGCATGGGGAAGTTCCAGGGCGCGATGACGCCGACGACGCCGAGGGGTTCGAGGAAGGTGACGTCGATGCCGCCGGCGACCGGGATCTGACTTCCCGTCAGCCTCTCGACGCCGCCCGCCGAGTAGAGGAGGAGGTCGCGCGCGTTGCCCGCCTCCCAGCGGGCGTTGCCGATCGTGTGCCCGGCCTCGCGGACCTCCAGCTGCGCCAACTCCTCGATGTGGGCGTCGACTTGATCGGCGAACCGGCGCAGGAGGCGGGCGCGGTCGGCGGGCGTGAGAGCGGCCCACTTCTCCTGGGCCTTGGCCGCGCGGACGACGGCCGCGTCGACCTCGGCCGCGTCGGCTGCGGGGACGGTCGTGACGACGTCCCCGGTGGCCGGGTTGAGGACGGTCAGCTCGGACAATGCGTGGCCTTTCACAGTCGTGACTCGCGGTCTTTCTACAGCCGTTCGAAGGAGCGGCGCAGTTCCCAGTCCGTGACGGCCGCGTCGAACGCGTCGAGTTCGACGCGGGCCATGTTGAGGTAGTGCGCGACGACCTCCTCGCCGAACGCGGCCAGGGCGATGGGGCTGTGCTCCCACACCTCGGCGGCTTCGCGCAGGGTGGTGGGGACGTGTTCGTAGTCGCCGGTGTAGGCGTTCCCCTCGCAGGCGGCGGGGAGTTCGAGCTTGTGCTCGACGCCGTAAAGTCCGGCGGCGACGAGTCCGGCGACCGCGAGGTGCGGGTTGACGTCGCCGCCGGGGAGGCGGTTCTCGAAGCGCAGGGAGCGGCCGTGGCCGACGACACGCAGGGCGCAGGTGCGGTTGTCGCGGCCCCAGGCGGCGGCGGTCGGGGCGAAGGAGCCCGGCTGGAACCGCTTGTAGCTGTTGATGTTGGGCGCGTACAGGAGCGAGAAGTCGCGCAGGGCGGCGAGTTGTCCGGCGAGGAAGTGCCGCATGGTGTCGGTCATGCCGTCCGGCCCGGCGAAGACGTTGGCGCCGTCCGCGTCGGTCAGCGACAGGTGGATGTGGCAGGAGTTGCCCTCGCGCTCGTCGTACTTGGCCATGAAGGTGAGCGAGACGCCCTCCTGCGCGGCGATCTCCTTGGCGCCGGTCTTGTAGACGGCGTGCTGGTCGCAGGTGACGAGGGCCTCGTCGTAGCGGAAGGCGATCTCGTGCTGGCCGAGGTTGCACTCGCCCTTGGCGGACTCGACGACGAGACCGGCGGCGCCCATCTCGTTGCGGATGCGGCGCAGGAGGGGTTCGATGCGGCCGGTGCCGAGAATGGAGTAGTCGACGTTGTACTGGTTGGCCGGGGTGAGGCGCTTGTAGCCGGCGTCCCAGGCCTGTTCGTACGTGTCGCGGAAGACGATGAACTCCAGTTCCGTGCCGACCTGGGCGGTCCAGCCGCGTTCGGCGAGGCGGTCCAGTTGGCGGCGGAGGATCTGGCGGGGGGCGGCGCCGACCGGGGAGCCGTCCTCCCAGGCGAGGTCGGCGACGAGGAGGGCGGTGCCGGGGTGCCAGGGGATGCGGCGCAGGGTGGAGAGGTCGGGGCGCATCGCGAAGTCGCCGTAGCCGTTCTCCCAGGAGGACATGGCGTAGCCGCGGACCGTGTTCATGTCGGTGTCGACGGCGAGGAGGTAGTTGCAGCCCTCGGTGCCGTGCTGGAGCACCTCGTCGAGGAAGAACCGGGCGGCGAAGCGTTTGCCCTGGAGGCGGCCCTGCATGTCGGGGAACGCCAGGACGACCGTGTCGATCTCGCCGGCGGCGACCAGCGCGTGCAGGTCCTCGACGGGCAGCGGGGCTGTGCGGTCTGGCACGGAGGCTCCTCGGGGCTCGGTGACGTCCTCGGCTTCGGTGACCGCCGGGGGCCATGAAGCGTCCGGGAGTCATAAGGTATTGCTGAGAACCATTGCTTGGGAAGGGGGCACGGCCGGATGACCACGGAGAAACATGCGGGTACCGGGGACCGACTGACGCCGGTGCTGCGGCCGGTGCGGGCGGGGAACGGGTTCGAGGAGGCGCTGGAGCAGATCCTCCAGGTGGTCCGCCTCGGCCTCGTCCCGGGCGGTGAACGGCTGCCTGCGGAACGGGAGTTGGCCGAGCGGCTCGGCATCAGCCGGGTGACGCTGCGCGAGGTCCTCAAGGTCCTCCAGGACCAGGGGCTCCTGGAGTCGAGGCGGGGCCGGTACGGCGGTACGTTCGTCCTGCCCCGGGCGGCCGAGGCGGGCGGCGAGGACGAGCTGCGGCGCCGGATCGCCGAGGTCGACATCGAGGACGTCCTGCGGTTCCGCGAGGTCCTGGAGGTCGGCGCGGCAGGTCTGTGCGCGGTCCACGGGCTCACGGACGCGCAGTCCGTCCGGCTGCGGGAGGCGCTCGCGGGCACCCACGACGCCCCCCTCGCCGACTATCGCCGCCGCGACACACTGCTCCACCTCACCCTCGCGGAACTCTGCGGCTCCCCGTCCCTGACCGCGCAGTACGCCGCTGTCCGCGCCCAGGTGAACGACCTCCTGGACTGCATTCCGCTGCTGGTGCGCAACCTCGAACACTCCCAGCAGCAGCACGAGGCGCTGGTGGAGGCGGTGCTGGAGGGGGATGCGGACGCGGCGCGGGAGATCATGCGGGAGCACTGCGGGGGGACGGCGGCGCTGCTGCGGGGGTTCTTGACGTGAGGGGGACGACACGGGAGGCGGCCGCCGGGCTCCCCACCTGGGCACTCCCGCCCCGGGGCTTCCTCTTCCACCCCCGGTTCCTGTAAAGGTATCCCTGGAGTCCATTACCTGGAGGGTTCATGGCCGGCGTGCCTCTCATCGGTGTCAGCACCTACCTGGAACCCGCCGCGAGCTGGCGCGTCTGGGAGATGGAGGCGGCGCTGCTCCCGGCGGGCTATCCCCGGCTCGTCCAACAGGCCGGCGGTATCGCCGCGATGCTCCCGCCCGACGCCCCTTCCCGCGCCGCCGCGACCGTCGCCCGCCTCGACGCGCTCGTCGTCTCCGGCGGCCCCGACGTGAACCCCGCCCTGTACGGCGCCGAACCCGACCCCCGCACCGACCCGCCCGCACACGCGCGGGACGCCTGGGAGACGGCACTGATCGAGGCCGCCCTCTCCACCGGCGTCCCCCTCCTCGGCATCTGCCGTGGCATGCAGCTCCTCAACGTCACCCTCGGCGGAACCCTCGTCCAGCACCTGGACGGACACGTGCAGTCCCCCGGCACCTTCGGCACCCACACCGTCACCCCCGTACCGGGCACCCGCTACGCCTCCCTCGTCCCCGAGCCGACCAGCGTCCCGACCTACCACCACCAAGCCGTCGACCGACTCGCCCCCGACCTCACCGCATCCGCCCACACGGACGACGGGACCGTCGAGGCGGTCGAGCAGGCGGGGGGGTGGGTGCTCGGGGTCCAATGGCACCCCGAGATGGCGGACGACCTACGGGTGATGCGGGCGTTGGTCGAGGCGGCGGGCTGACCTACCCGCATCCGCAGCTACTCCAACGCCGCGTCCCCTTGGGCCTGTTGGAGGGAGTGCGGGGCTGCATCAATGTGCGGCTCCGCCGCGCGGCACGATCAGCCACAACACACTCGCGCTCCCCCACACACCGCCACCCACTCCTTCAGGGGCGTGGGGCTGCATCAATGTGCGGCTCCGCCGCAGGGCGCGAACAACCACGACGCACCCGCACCCACCCGACAACACCAGCCACCCCCACCTGAGGGGCGCGGGGAACTGCGCAAAACCCACAACGCACCCGCACCCACAACCCGCCCCAACCCCCCTCACCCCCGAGTCAACGCCAACAACTCCCGCGCAGGCCCCACCGGCCGGTGCCCCGCTCTCCACACCGCTCTCAACTCCCGCCCCAACGCGACCCCTTCAACCGGCACGGACACGAGCCGCCGCAGCGCCAGCTCCTCCCCCACGACGAGTTCGCTCAGTACGGCGGGCCCAGCTCCGCTCACTGCGGCGGCCTTCACGGCGGTCGTGGAGGACAGTTCGATCAGGGGGCGGGCGGAGACGCCTCCGAGCGCGGCGTCAAGGACCTGCCGAGTCCCGGAACCCTTCTCGCGAAGGATCAGCGCGGTGGCGGCCAGCTCCTCCCCCCGGACCGCCTTCCGCCGCCGCCCCCAGGGATGCCCAGGCGCGACGACGACGATCAGCCGGTCATGCCCGATGACGGCGGAGTCCAGCCCGCCCGGCACGGTCAGCCCCTCCACGAACCCGAGATCCGCCTCACCCCCCAACAGCCGCTCGGCCACACTCGCGGAGTTCCCGGCGAGCAACGACACGGCCGTATCCGGCCGCCCCGCGCGCAACGCCAGCAACCACCCCGGCAACAGGTACTCGGCGATGGTCATGCTCGCGGCCACCCGCAACCGCGAGTCCCGCCGGTCCCGCAACGCCTGCGCCCCCACATCGAACGCCTCGGCCGCCTCGACGATCCGCCGGGCCCAGTCGGTCACGAGCGCCCCCGCGTCGGTGAGCCGGGACCCCCGGGGCGACCGGTCCACCAGCGCTACCCCGAGTTGCCGCTCCATGGACCGAAGACGGCTGCTGGCGGCAGGCTGAGTGATCCCCAGTTCCCGCGCGGCACCCCCCAGACTCCCCACCCGGGCGACCGCGAGCAACAGCTCCAGCGCCCCGAGCTCAGGCACCCGGTGCGCGAGCGAGACCACCACCCCGTCCTTACCCATAACCCCAGTTTATGCCCGCCCCACAACCCACCGGAAAGAATCACCCCAGGTCACCCCCCTGACCCCGCCCCCCTACCGCTGCTTCCCGCCCCGAACCGCCTCGATGTGCTCGGCGACAGCCACCACCAGGATCCGCGTGTCGGGAACGGTCGCCCGCCACCGATGCCGCACCCCACCGGTCAGATACAGCGTGTCCCCCCGCCCCAGCCGATACGCCCGCCCCTCCGCCTCGATCTCCACGGCCCCGTCGGCGACGTACATCAACTGGTCGTTGCGGTACTGGAATTCACGCCCGGCGTCATGGTCCCCGGTGAACTCGGTGGCATGCATCTGATGATGCCCACGAACGAGTGACCGCGCCTGCGGCGCACCCCCCGCCTCCGCCTCGTCCGCCCGGACGACATCGACACTGCACGCGGGATCCGCGGCGGCGAGCAACTCCACGGCGGTGGTCCGCAGCGCGTCCGCCACCTTCTCCAGGGACGCCGTGCTCGGCCGCGCCCGGTCGTTCTCGATCTGGCTGAGGAAGGGAACGGACAGCCCACTGCGCTCGGCGACAGCGGCAAGCGTCAGTTCGAGCGCGTGCCGACGCCGCCGCACGGCCGCACCCACTCGCAGGGGCCGTTCTTTGTGGTCGCCCATCGCTCCGGCTCCCTCCTTCGGCTCGTCGGCCACGCCCCTCGGATACCCGCTCTCGCACCTACCCGAGCACACGCCGTCTGATGAGTTCTCTGCACCCTACGCATGTTCCGCAAACCGTTTCATGTGCCCGTCACATCGACGACACACCCGGTCACGTCCGACGCACGGGTTCGCGCCAGTGGATCACACGAGGAAAGCGCGCGGAAACGGTGCCCGCACCCCCGGCGGGTCGCGAGCGTACGCCCCGTACGCCCCGAAGTCACCCGTCCGGCCCCGGGTGGGGGTGCCGAAGGGTAACCTCGGGGCAGGGCATCGCTCTGCGTGGTTGGCCGAATCCCTACCGTGCGTCAGCGGCAAACTCCACCGGCGCCCACTTCTCCGCCGCCCCGGGGTTCGCCTTCAGCCACACCCGTACCGCCTCCTGCTCCTTCCCCTTCCCGGACTTCTGGAGCTGCGCCTCCAGGGACGTCAGCTGCGCCTCGCTCATCCTGAAGTCCTTCAGCCACCGGGCGACCTCGGGCCGGTCCTCGGCGAACCCGGACCGGGCCAGCGTGTGCACCCGGTCCCCCGCACCCCACGCCCCCCGCGGATCGGCCAGCTTCTTCAGCCCGTACTCGCTGTACGCCCAGTGCGGTGACCACAGCGTGACCACGATCGGCTGCTTGCGCGCGTACGCCCGCTTCAGCTCGGCCAGCATCGCGGGCGTCGACCCGTCGACGACGTCGTACCCGTCGAGCCCGTACCCCTTGACCACCTTGTCCTTCAGCAGCCCCATCATCCCGGCGCTCGGCTCGATCCCCACGATCCGCCCGCCGAACTCCGAGGCCCGCCCCTTCAGGTCGGCGAGGGAGTTCACGTCCTTCACGTACGACGGGACGGTCAGCTCCAGGGACGTCGGCCCGTACCAGGAACCGAGGTCCTCCAGGCGGTCCCCGTACTTCTTCCAGTACTCGGCGTGCGTGGTGGGCAGCCAGGAATCGGTCTGGAAGTCGACCTGCCCGGTGGCGAGCCCGGTGTAGAGGGGCCCGGCGGCATACTGCGTCGTCTTCACGTCGAACCCGCGCTCCTCCAGGAGCTCCTTCCACAGGTACGTGGACGCGATCCCCTCGTCCCACGGGATGTACCCGATCCGGATCTCCGCCCCCGACGCGTGCGCCGGGGTGCCGCTGCCGCCGAACACCCCGAGCCCGCCCGCGACGACCGCGAGCACCGTCGCGCAGGACACCGCGACCGCCGGGCGCGGCCGGTACGACCAGGCGCTCGTCCGCGCCTTCGCGGCGGCCCGCCGCCCCAGCGGCGAGAGCCGGGTGCCGAGCGCGCCGGTCATCCGGTCGAGGTAGATCGCGAGGACGACGATCCCGAGCCCGGCCTCGAACCCGAGCCCGATGTCGAGCTGCCCGATGGCCTCGTTGACGGCGCCGCCGAGCCCGCCGGTGCCGACCATGCCGGCGATGACGACCATGGACAGGCCCAGCATGATGACCTGGTTGACGCCCGCCATGATCGTCGGCAGCGCGAGCGGCAGCTGCACCCGGAAGAGGGTGTCGCGGGGCCGCGTCCCGAACGCCTCGGCGGCTTCGACGAGTTCGGCGTCGACCTGCCGGATCCCCAGCTCCGTCATACGGACCCCCGGCGCGAGCGCGAAGATCAGCGTGGCGATCACACCGGCCGGCACTCCCATGCCGAAGAAGAGGATCGCCGGGATCAGCAGGACCATCGACGGCATCGTCTGGAGCAGGTCGAGCACCGGGCGCAGCGCGGCGCTGACCGTCTTCGAGCGGGCCGCCCACACGCCGAGCGGGACCGAGATCACCAGCGCGATGAGGGTGGCGACCAGGACGAGGGACAGCGTCGACATCGCGCGTTCCCACAGGTCCAGCGAGTCGATCAGCGCGAACCCGGCGAACGACAGCACGCCCGCCGCAAGGCCTCGCAGCCACCACGCCAGCACGGCGAGGATCCCCGCGAGCAGCAGCGGCTCGGGCGCGTTCAGGACGGCGTCGAGGACGTCGTACAGCCCCTCGACCACCGCTTTCACGGCGTCGAACAGCCAGGCCAGGTGGGTGACGAGCCAGTCGACCCCGGAGTCGACCCAGTCACCGAGGTGGAGCCTAGGCACGGTCCGCCCCCTCCTGAGCCATGAACCCGACCAGCAGGTCCGAGGTGACGACGCCGACGACCGTCCCCGCGTCGTCGACCACCGGCACCGGGTGGTCCACGCGCGCGCAGATCGCGCACAGCTCGGTGAACGGCGTGCCCGGCGCCGCGGTCGCGCAGCCGCAGTCCGTGTCGTGGCGCCCGGCGTCGGTGTCCATCACGGCGGACGCCGTCAGCACCCGGGAGCGGTCGACGTCCTGGATGAAGGAGGCGACGTAGTCGTCCGCAGGGCGCAGGAGGATGTCCTCGGCGGTGCCGTTCTGGACGATGCGGCCGTCGCGCATGACGGCGATCCGGTCGCCCAGGCGCATCGCCTCGTTGAGGTCGTGGGTGATGAACACGATGGTTTTCTTCAAGGTCTTCTGGAGCGTGAGGAGTTGGTCCTGCATGTCGCGGCGGATCAGCGGGTCGAGCGCGCTGAACGACTCGTCCATCAGGAGGAGGTCGGCGTCGGTGGCCAACGCGCGGGCGAGGCCGACGCGTTGTTGCATGCCTCCGGACAACTCGTCGGGCCAGGAGGTCTCCCAGCCCTCCAGTCCGCACAACTTCAGCGCCTCGGTGGCGCGTCGGTCGCGCTCGGGGCGGGGGACGCCCTGCACGGCGAGGCCGTACGCCGCGTTGTCGAGGACCGTGCGGTGGGGGAAGAGCGCGAAGTGCTGGAAGACCATGGAGACCTTCCGCGCACGCACCTCCCTCAGCTCGCGGTCGTCGAGCGCGGTCAACTCCCGTCCGTCGATGCGGACTTCGCCCGAGGTCGGGTCGAGGAGCCCGTTGAGCATGCGCAGCAGCGTCGACTTGCCGGAGCCGGACAGGCCCATGACGACGAAGATGCTGCCGGGTTCGACGGTGAAGGAGGCGTCGATGACGGCGGGCATGGCGCCGTCGCCGCGCAGTTCGTCGCGGCCCTCGCCGCTCTTGAGCCTCTCGACTGCCGCGTCCGGTTTCCTGCCGAACACCTTGTACAACTGGTCTGCCTCTAGCCTGGCTGACACGCGGACCTCTCCGGTCGGGGACATGGCCGGGAGCGCAACCGGTTGCCGTACACGCAACGCAGTCCGCTCCGAGGGCCCGCCTGCCCCGGCCTTTTCCGCCCAAACGCACAGGTGTCCCAGCTCACAACGGGTGCACATCCCGTTCACACGGCCACCGGGGTGAACACGGCCGGGTCACTGTCGGTGCGGTGCGGCATGATGCGGGGGTGACCGGACGACTGATGCTTCTCGACACCGCCTCCCTCTATTTCCGCGCCTACTTCGGCGTCCCGGAGTCCGTGAAGGCGCCGGACGGCACCCCGGTGAACGCGGTGCGCGGCCTGCTCGAATTCATCGACCGGCTGGTCAAGGACCACCACCCGGACGAGCTGGTGGCCTGCATGGACGCGGACTGGCGCCCGCAGTGGCGGGTCGACCTCATCCCCTCCTACAAGGCGCACCGCGTCGCCGAGGAGCGCCCCGAGGGCCCGGACGCGGAGGAGATCCCGGACACCCTGGCCCCGCAGGTGCCGATCATCGAGGCCGTCCTGGACGCGCTGGGCATCGCGCGCGTCGGCGTCGCGGGGTACGAGGCGGACGACGTGATCGGCACGTTCACGGCGCGCGCGAAGGGCCCGGTGGACATCGTGACCGGGGACCGGGACCTGTACCAGCTCGTGGACGACGTGCGGGGCATCCGCGTGCTGTACCCGCTGAAGGGCGTGGGGACGCTCCAGCTCACGGACGAGTCCTGGCTGCGCGAGAAGTACGGGGTGGACGGCCGGGGGTACGCGGATCTGGCGCTGCTGCGCGGCGACCCCAGCGACGGGCTGCCCGGCGTGCCGGGGATCGGTGAGAAGACGGCGGCGAAGCTGCTGGCCGAGTTCGGGGACCTGGCGGGGATCATGGCCGCCGTGGACGACCCGAAGGCCAAGCTGACGCCGTCGCAGCGGGGGCGGCTGGACGAGTCGCGGCCGTATGTGGCGGTGGCGCCGAAGGTGGTGCGGGTCGCGGACGACGTGCCGGTCCCGGAGGTGGAGACGGCGCTGCCGCGCGGGGCGCGGGACCCGGAGGCGGTGGCGGCGCTGGGTGAGCGGTGGGGGCTCGGGGGATCGCTGGGGAGGCTGCTGGGGACGCTGGGGACCGGCTGATCCGGAATGAGGGGGCGGGAATCGGGGGAGTAATGCTAACTTAGGTAAACCTAACCATAACAGCGTGGGAGGCCGTCATGTCAGAACGCCCGGCACGGAAGCCGCGGAAGCCCCACTCCGCGCGGGTCGTCCGCACTGAACGGCTCACCCCGCACATGCAGCGGGTCGTACTCGGCGGCGAGGGGCTGGCCGACTTCTCAGCCGGCACCTGCACCGACCACTACGTCAAGATCCTGTTCGCTCCCGAGGGCGTCTCCTACCCCGAACCCTTCGACCTCGAACGCGTTCGCGAGGAACTCCCCCGCGAACAGTGGCCGGTGACCCGCACCTACACCGTCCGCCACTGGGACGCCGAACACCGTGAACTGACCCTGGACTTCGTCCTGCACGGCGACGAGGGCCTCGCCGGACCCTGGGCGATGCGCGTCCAGCCGGGCGAGACCGTCCGTTTCATGGGTCCCGGCGGCGCCTACGCCCCCGCCCCCGACGCCGACTGGCACCTCCTCGCCGGGGACGAGAGCGCACTGCCCGCGATCGCCGCCGCCCTGGAGTCGCTGCCTGCGGGCGCCGTCGCCCACGCCTTCGTGGAGGTCGCCGGGCCCGAGGAGGAGCAGAAGATCGACTCCGATGTGGACGTCGTCTGGCTGCACCGCGGGGACCGGCCGGTCGGCGAGCTGCTCGCCGAGGCCGTCCGCGCTCTGCCCTGGCCCGAGGGCCGGGTGCACGCGTTCGTGCACGGCGAGGCGCACTTCGTGAAGGAACTCCGGCAACTGCTGCGCGTCGAGCGCCAGTTGGCCCGCGAGGAGCTCTCCGTCTCCGGGTACTGGCGGCTCGGCCACAACGAGGACGGCTGGCAGGCCTCCAAGCGCGAGTGGAACGCCCGCATCGAGGCGGAACAGGAGACGCCCGCGGCGTGATCCACGCCGTGCGGTGAGGAGTTGAGCGGTGAGGAGTTGGGCCCACCTCGGACACGCCCGCGTGACGCGCGCGCAACAGCACCTCCCTAATTTCTGTCACCCGACAGGAATACGTGCTGGAGCACGCGCCGAAGGCAGGTGCCGCCGTGACGACCACACCCCTCACCGACGCAAGAACCGATCCCCCCGCCGACCACTCCCTCGCGGAGTTCGGCTACCGCCAGGAGCTCCACCGCAGCCTCGGCCGGTACGCCTCCTTCGCCGCCGGCTTCTCCTTCATCTCCGTCCTCACCACCGTCTTCCAGTTCTTCGCCTTCGGGTACGCGTTCGGCGGCCCCGTCTTCTTCTGGGCCTGGCCCGCGGTCCTGCTCGGGCAGCTCGCGGTGGCCGCCTGCTTCGCCGAACTCGCCGCCCGCTACCCGATATCCGGGGCGATCTACCAGTGGTCGACCCGGCTCTCCACCCCCGCGTTCGGCTGGTTCGCCGGGTGGATCATGGTGATCGGCCAGATCGTGGTCGTCGCCGCAGCGGCCCTCGCCCTCCAGATGGTGCTGCCCGCCCTGTGGTCCGGCTTCCAGCTGATCGGCTCCGACCCCGCACCCACCTCGCCGGACGGCGCGGCGAACGCGGCGCTGCTCGGCGTGTTCCTCCTGGCCCTGACGACCCTGGTGAACATCGTCGACAACCGGGTCATGTCCGTGATCAACCGAGTCGGCGTCACCGCCGAGATCATCGGCGCCGCCCTCATCGTCGTCCTCCTGCTCACCCACTCCGAACGCACACCCACCATCACCTTCCACACCGCAGGCGCCGCCCAGGACGGCCTGCCCGGCGCACTGCTCGTCGGGTCCTTCACCGCCGCGTACGTGATGATCGGGTTCGACAGCGCGGGTGAGATGAGCGAGGAGACCCGCGATCCCCGGCGCACGGCCCCGCGCACGATCCTCACGGCCCTGACCGCCGCCGGCCTCCTGGGCGGCCTGATCGTCCTGGCCGGACTCCTCGCCGCCCCCAGCCTGACGGACGGCCGGCTGGCCACGGACGGCCTGAGCTACGTCCTGACGAGCAGCCTGGGCGACGGCGTGGGCAAGGCCCTGCTGGCGGACGTGGTGGTGGCGATCACGGTGGCCACCCTGGCCATCCAGACCTCGGCCTCCCGCATGCTCTTCTCCATGGCCCGCGACGGCCACCTCCCCTTCTCCGGCCCCCTCTCCCGGGTCGACCCCCGCACCGGTATGCCGACGGCTCCGGCCCTGGTCGTCGGCACCCTCGCGGCAACTCTCCTCCTCCTCAACTTCGCCTCCCCCGAAGCGTTCCTGGCCATCGGCACCACCTGCATCGCCATGCTCTACCTGGCCTACGCGATGGTCACGGGCCCCCTCCTCCTGCACCGCCTCCGCCGCACCTGGCCCCACCCCACCCCCACCACCACCGACGAAACCGGCGCCCCCCTCTTCTCCCTGGGCCCCTGGGGCCTCCCCCTCAACCTCCTCGCCCTCCTCTACGGCACCCTCATGACCCTCAACCTCGCCTGGCCCCGCGCCGCCGTCTACGACCCGGCGGGCGGCCACTGGTACTTCCAGTGGTTCACGGTGCTGTTCGTGGGGGCGACGGTGGTGCTGGGGGTGGTGTACCGGGTGGGGAGGAAAAGGGGGTAGCCGCAGGGCACGCGCGTCGTCGGGGGAGGCCCCACCCCGTACCCTGACCTGCCATGAGACGTCGCCGCACCTCCGCCCCACCCTCCCCCCTCCCCCAACGCGGCGGCGTCGACCCGGTACGGGTGAGGCTCCCCGGGGAGGGGACGTGGGCGACGGCCCGGGAGTATCTCGTGGAGCGGCTGAGCGGCGCCGGAGCCGGGGTCGTCGAGGGGTTGTTCGCTCAGGGAAGGGTCGTCGGAGCCGACGGACGCCCCCTCACCGAGGACACCCCCTTCACGCCCGGCGCATACGTCTGGTTCCACCGGGACCTCGCCCCGGAACCCCCGGTCCCGTTCCCCATCGACATCGTCCACCGCGACGAACACATCGTCGTGGCCGACAAACCCCACTTCCTGGCCACCACCCCCCGCGGCAGCCACATCACCGAAACCGCCCTGGCCCGCCTCCGCCGCGACCTCGGTCTCCCCACCCTCGGCGCGGCCCACCGCCTGGACCGCCTCACCGCGGGCCTGGTCCTGTTCACCGTCCGCCCGGAGGAACGCGGCGCCTACCAGACCCTGTTCAGGGACCGTGAGATCCACAAGGTGTACGAGGCGGTGGCCCCGCACACCCCGGCCCACGCCTTCCCCCTGACCCTCACCTCCCGCATGGAGAAGCCCCGCGCCTCCCTCACCGCCCTGGAACTCCCCGGCCCGCCCAACGCCGTCACGCACATCACCCGGCTGGCCCACCGCGGCCACCTGGCCCGCTACCGCCTCACCCCGGAAACCGGCCAGACCCACCAACTCCGCGTCCACATGGCCTCCTTGGGCCTCCCCCTCCTCGGCGACCCCCTGTACCCGGAGATCGAACCCCCCGTTCCGCCGACGGACTTCCACCGCCCCCTCCAACTCCTGGCCCGCGAACTCCACTTCACGGACCCGATCACCGGCCACGAGCACCACCTGCGCAGCGGACGGACGCTGGAGGCGTGGGAGTCGTACGAGGCATGGGCCGGGGGGAGTTGAGAAGCCCCCCGGCCTCACCCCTCAGTACCCCCGCCACCAGGTCAGCACCCGCTGCCACACCCCCGGCCGCCGTACCTCGGCCGGCACCGCCTCCTCGACCGCCACCGCCGCGCTCTCCTCGACGGCCTCGACAGGCTCCGCCTCGGGCACCGCCCGCCGACGCGACGGAAGAGGCCAACTCCCCCGGGGCTGCGGCAGATTCGCGTGGCTCGGCTTGTGATTGATCTCCTGCTGCGGCTTCGGTTCGAAGTGCACCGGCAAGGACACGAGATGCCGGGACGAGATGGACTGCGTGTACCGCAACTCCGCCTCAGGACAGTCGAGTTGCACATCGGGCAGCCGGAACAGCAGCGCGTCCACCCCCACGTCGGCGATGGCCCGCCCCACATCCTGCCCGGGACACTCGTGCGCCCCGCTCCCGAACGCGAGATGGGACCGGTTCCCCCGCATGTTCGCGGACAGATCGGGCCGCATCAGCGGATCGACGTTCGCGGGGGCGGGCGCGAAGAGCAGCCCGTCCCCCTTCCGGATCCGCTGCCCGCCCAGCTCCGTGTCCACCTTGGCGAAGTAGGCGAAGATCGTGCTGAACGGCGGATGGTCCCACAGGGACTGCTCGACCGCCTCCGGCACGGTCATCTGCCCGCCGTTCAGCTTGGCGTAGAAGCGGGGGTCGATGATGACCTGGAGCAGCACACTGGAGAGCAGGTTGACGCTGGCCTCGTAGGCGGCGAAGAGCAACAGCCGCAGGTGTTCCCGGACTTCGTCGTCGGTGAGCTTCGCGGGATGCGTGACGAGCTTGCTGGCGGCGTCGTCGAGCGGCTCGGCCCGCCGCCGGGCGGTCAGCCGGCTGAGCGCGTCCATCACGTACCCGTGACTGGCGATCGCGGTCTCGGTCCCCTTGAGCGCGTCCCGGGCGGCGTGCACGAGCCGCTCGTTGTACTCCTCGGGCATCCCGAGGACGTGGCACATGACGGCCATCGGCAGATGCTCGGCGAACTGCGAGACCAGCTCGGCCTTCCCGCGCTCGCAGAACTCGTTGACGAGCCGCTGGCTGGACCGGTTGATGTACCGCCTCAGGGTCCGGTCGTCGAGCCCGTCCATGGACGCCTTGACGGCCCCGCGCAGCCGCTTGTGCTCATCGCCCTCGGCATGCGAGGCGATCGGCTGCCAGGCGATGTGCGGCATGAGCGGGTGGTCGGGCTTGACCTGCCCTTCGACGAGCGGCGTCCAGATCCGGCTGTCGCGGGTGAAGTGCGTGGGCGAGCGCACCATGTGGAGGTTCTCGGCGTGCCCGAGGACGATCCAGACGGGCACGTCGTCGTGGAGGAGGACGGGTGCGACGGCGCCGTGCTCCTCGCGCAGCCGCTCGTACAGCGCGTTGAGATCCTCGGCGCCGGGCCCGAACAGCCGGGCGAGACCGCCCGCGCCCCGGCCGTGGGCGGGGCAGCCGGCGGGGGGTTCGGTGGTGGTCGTGGGGGTGTGGTCAGACGTCACGGGAAGTCGCTTTCAGGACGTGGTCACAAGCGTTCGGAGGGAGCGGGACGGGTCAGACGAGGGCGCCCTTGTCGATGAGGGAGTCGAGGAACTCCATGAGGGTGAGGAGGAGTTCCCGGCTGGAGGCCCGCCTGCGGACGTCGCACTCGATGATCGGGATCCGCGGACCCAGGTCAAGTGCCCCGCGCAGCACGGGAATCGGGTAACGCGGCCCGTCGGGAAAGGTGTTGACGCCGACGACGAAAGGCACCCCGCGCTCCTCCAGCCGCCCCATGACCTCGTAACTCACGTCCAGGCGCCGGGTGTCGACGAGGACGACCGCCCCGAGCGCCCCTTCGAAGAGCCCGTTCCACAGGAACCAGAACCGCTCCTGGCCGGGCGTCCCGAAGAGGTAGAGGACGAACTCGTCGCTGATCCGGATGCGTCCGAAGTCCATGGCGACGGTCGTCGCGGTCTTGGTGTCGGAGCCGCAGTCGTCGTCGACGCCGATCCCGGCCTGCGTCATCGTCTCCTCGGTGGTCAGCGGCCTGATCTCGCTGACGGAGCCGACCATGGTGGTCTTCCCGACGCCGAACCCGCCCACGATGACGATCTTCGCGGCGGCTGCGGTGGTGTGCGGGAGCCGGTCCTCGGCGCGTGGGCCGGGGAGCGTGTCAGAGGCGTTGAAGTCCATGCATCACCGCTTCGAGGAGGGACCGGTCGGGGATCTTCTGCCGGACGATCGGGGCGCGCGAGTCGAGGAGTCCGGCCGTCAGCATGTCCGTGATCAGCACGGACACCACGCTGAACGGCAGTCCGAGATACGCGGAGACCTCGGCGAGGGACAGCGGTGAGGCGCACATCCGCAGCACCACCGTCCGCTCGGGCCCGGTCGAGGGGTTCGGTTCGGTACGGGCCACGACGAGCGTGACGAGGTCGAGGGGGACCCGGTCGCCGTCCTGGCCGGAGATCGTGTAGAGCCGTTCGGGAGCCTTCTTCTCCTTCTCCTCCCCCACCGCTTCGGGCGGTTCGGGCAGGGGCCGCAGGTCGGCACGCCGCCGGCGTTGCGGAGGAGTCATACGGTCTGCCCTTTCCGCCGGGGCGGACTCGTGAGGTGCGATCCGATCCGGACGACGAGGTCGCGCATGTGCAGGCTCATCGCGCCGGGTTCGCAGCGCACGTCGGACAGCACGGCGAGGAAGGCGCCGGCGCCGGCGGCCATCAGGTAGAAGTAGCCGCCGTTCATCTCGATGACGACGAGCTTCATGTCGCCCTCGACGGTGGGGATCTCCTCGGCGACGGCCCCGGCGAGGCTCTGGAGGCCGGCGCAGGCGGCGGCGACGCGGTCGGCGGCGTCGGGGTCACCGCCGTAGCGGGCGATGCGCAGTCCGTCGGCGGAGAGCACCACGATCATCTCGATGCCCGGGACTCCGCTGTACAGCTCTTTGAGCATCCAGTCGAAGTTGGCGCGCTGCTTGATCACGTCGGGTCCCCTTCGTCGTCGGCCGCCATGGCCTTGTCGTCGATCAGGTGCAGGTATGCGGTGGGATTGCGGGTGAAGTCGGTGGGGTGGACGCCTTCGGGCGTGTTGTCCTTCAGGCCCGCCCAGAACGCCTCGAAGCCGAGACCGGGCGCGGGTCCGGAAGGAGCGGGTTTGGCCAGCACCCGTGCGGATGCCTCGGCCCACATCTGCTCCTCCGGATCGACCACCACCGGCTCACCTCGGGCGGCGGCCTTCTCGGCGGCCTCCTCCGCGAGCTGCCGGCGGTATGCCTCGGGGTAGGAGTCCAGGATGGAGACGACGGCCTTGCTGCGCCGCTGCGGCAGGCCCTCGGCGGTCGTCCCGACGACGTCGGGCACCTCGTCGACCTGCATGGACACGCCCTCCGGCAGGCGCGGACTGGTGGGCCGGCGCTTCTTCGGTTTGCGCTCGGGCCCCTTAATCCCGCCGAGGTCGAGGGTCGGGGTGGCGCCCGCGCCGATGCCGTGCGCGTAGATCGTCTCGGGGCCCTCGGTGAGCATCTCGGCGGGCACGATGAGGACGGCACGGACGCCGCCGTACGCCGAAACCCGCAGCGAGCACTGCATGTTGAACGTCGTGCACAGCCGGCCGACGACCGCGAGACCGAGTTGCGGGGCGCCGCCGTCGTCGTGGATGTCCTCGCCGCGCTTGGCGTCCTCCAGGATCCGTTCGACCTTCGCGCGGCCCTCCTCGCTGAGGCTGACGCCGGCGTCCTCGATCTCGATGGCGATCCCGGTCTGCACCTCGATCGCGTTGACGTGCACGATGCTCGCCGGGGGCGAGAACCGCGTCGCGTTGTCCATGAGTTCGGCGCAGGCGTGGATGACCGGCTCGACGGAGATACCGCGGATGTTGACCTTCGCGATCGACTCCAGCTTGATCCGCGGGTACTCCAGGATCCGGGACATACCGCCGCGCAGCACGCTGTACAGCGGCACAGGCGCGGGCCACTGCCGGCTCGGCCGGCCACCGCCGATGACACCGACGGAGTCCGCGAGCCGGCCGATCATCGCCGTGCCGTGGTCAATCCTCAGCAAGTCGTCGAAGACGTGCGGGTTGTTGCCGTGGTCGTACTCCATCTCCAGCAGTTCGTCGTTCTGCTGGTGGACGATCGCCTGGATCCGCCGCGCGACCGAGGTGTACGAACGCAGCGCGGAGTCCCGCAGGTTCTCCTGGTGCTCGACGATGTCCAGGACACTGTTGACGACGCCGGCCTGGGCGCGGTCCAAGTCGCGGAACGTGGGGTCGATGCCCGGCATCAACTGGACGACCTCGCGCGGGGAGTTGCCCGCCCTGAGGACCTTCACCGCGGTGGGGATGTGGTCCTCGACAACCCTCAGGTTGAGGGTCGCGTACGCCTCGATACGGCGCTCCAGGGCGGCCGTACGCCGCTCCGCGTCCGCCTTCAGCTCGCGCAGCCGCCGGCCTCGCCGGACCACCTCGACGGCCGTCATCACCACCAGCATCGTGGCCACGGCCCCGCACACGCCGACCGCGACCCGAGCCGACCGCGGGACCAGCGCGACAGCCGCTCCGCTCACCGCGGTCATCAGTATCGCCGGGGGCAACAGCACCCGCGCGAAGGGGCGTTCACGCCCGGTCGGGGACTGCGCCGGGACTTGAGCACTCACCATGGGGACCCTCTGTCGGGAATTGTCCGCATCTTCAGAACATTCGGGAACAAGCGCACGAATCCATCTCAACCGGGTGCGCTGCGGGCGAGCTTAGTCCGACCGGATCAACGCCGCGTCATGTTCGGCAAC
This sequence comes from Streptomyces sp. S6, assembly GCF_054880855.1. Lineage (NCBI taxonomy): Bacteria > Bacillati > Actinomycetota > Actinomycetes > Kitasatosporales > Streptomycetaceae > Streptomyces > Streptomyces sp. S6. The sequence goes on from NZ_JBTYMC010000034.1 coordinate 23,234, forward strand.
CGCCTGAGACGGATCCCCCGACAGAGGTATGGTCGTTCGTTTTAAACACTGCGAACACGTTCGAATGCGAACAGTAACTCCGTACAGACATACGACAGTTCAGACGCCGACGACCCTCAACGCGGCGTCAGCGGTGGCCCGCGCGAACGCGGACACGTCCCGAGCGGGATCGGCCCGCCGGACCAGAATCACACCCTCGATCAACCCGAAGACAAGATCGGTCCGCACCTCAAGCTCTGCCCCCTCCAGCCCCCCGGCCTCCCCCACCAACTCCCGGTAAGCCCCCTTGAGTTCCTCCCGAGCAGCCCGGAACCCCGCGAACCCCTCCCCCCTCACCTCGGGCAGCAGATAAAGCCCCCCGAGATTGAACTCCCCACCGCACAGCACCTCGACATCAGCCCGGCACAACTCCCACAACCGCTCCCGGGCCCCCCGCCCCACCTCACCGAGCAACCCCCGCGCACAGGCGAGCGAAGGCGCCACCGTCGACTCCAGCAACGCGACGAGCAGCTCCTCCTTCCCCGACACGTAGTGATACATGGTCGCCTGCCGCATCCCGGCCCGCTCAGCCACAGCCCGAGTACTGGTAGCCGCATACCCGTCACGAGTAAAAAGCTCCGCGGCAGCCCCCAACAACTCCCCCCGAGGATCCACCCCCACCCCCACCCGCTCCACAGCCCGAGGCCGCCCCACACGCCGTCCACCTGGGCTATTCATAAACCGATCCTCGCACAAGCCGTAACACAGAGGCGAACAACCCACACCCACCGCACACGCGAACCACGCCTTTCAGGGGCGCGGGGAACTGCGCGCCCAGCCACAGCGATCCCGCACCCGGCAACGGAAAGCACCCCCCAAACCCCACACCCCCAGGGGGTCTGGGGGCTCGCCCCCAGGGATGGGACGGGTAGGGGCGGCGGGGGCGAAAAAAGAGCGACCGGCAACCCCGCCGAAACAACCGAGCAATCCCCCCGAATCCCCCCACCCCTAATTTCTGCCACACGACAGAAACCCCACCCACCCGCCCGCCGGAGGCGAAATGCCCACAGCCACCCCCCACGGAGCCCAAGCCCACGCCCGATCCCAAGAAGGCACCCACGCCGACAACATGCCCATCGTCCCCGCCACCACCTGGCCCAACCCCCCACCCCAAGCAGGCCACTTGACCTGGGCCGAAACAGTCGCAGGCGGCAACTACACCCACCGCACCCTCTCCAGAGGAACAGAACTCCGCCTCACCGACCTCGAAGGCGACGCCTGCGCCCACCTCCTCCTGTACACGGACACCCGCCCCTGGGAACGCCTCAACGTGGCCGACACGGTAAAGGTCCAGTGGAACGCGTACCTCACCCCCGGCTCCCTCCTCCTCTCCGACCAGGGCAGAGTCCTCGCCACCCTGACGGAAGACACCTCGGCCCACCACGACACCCTCTGCGGCACCAGCACCCTCGCCCACAACACCGCCCGCTACGGCGACGGCACCCCCCACTCCCCCACCCCCGCCGGCCGGGAACTCCTCAAACTGGCGGCGGCCAAGAACGGCCTGACCCCCCGAGACCTCCCCCCGTCCCTCTCCTTCTTCCAGGACGTCCACGCGGAAGAAGACGGCACCCTCACCTTCACCGGCTCCGCAGGCCCCCACGCCGGCGTCACCCTCCGCATGGAACAGGACGTGACGGTCCTCATCGCAAACGTCCCCCACCCCCTGGACCCCCGCCCGGACTACATCAGTACCCCCCTCGAAGTCCTGGCCTGGCACTCCACCCCCACCACGGACACGGACCCCCTGTGGACGGCCACCCCGGAATCCCGCCGGGCCTTCCTCAACACCACGGAATTCCTCACCGCAAGGGGCCGCTCATGAGCGTGACGACAGTGGTTCCCCCCAGGGCCGCCTGGTCGGCAACCCTCCTCAGGGGCGAAACCCTCACGATCACAGACCTCCACGGCAACCAGGCCGTCGACTTCCTGGTGTACGACGCCCACGACACGACGATCCGCTACAGCGCCCCGGACACCGTCCACGCCCAAGGCAACCTCTTCCTGACGACGGGAAGCGTGCTGCTGTCGAACGAACACACGCCCCTGATGACGGTGTCGAGGGACGACGTCGGCCGCCACGACACCATCGGCGGCGCCTGCTCGAAGGAGTCCAACACCCTCCGCTACGGCCACCACACCTGGTCCCAGCACGCCTGCGTGGACAACTTCCTCGCGGAGGGCGCCAAGTACGGCCTGGGCAAACGGGACTTGGTCTCGAACATCAACTGGTACATGAACGTCCCCGTCGAACAGGACGGCACCCTCGGCATAGTCGACGGCCTCTCCTCCCCCGGCCTCTCCCTCACCCTCCGCGCGGAGTGCGACGTCCTGGTCCTGGTCTCCAACTGCCCCCAGATCAACAACCCGTGCAACGGCTTCGACCCGACGGCAGTGAAGATGACGATCGAAGAGGCGCCAGGGACAGGCGAGTTGACGAAGGAGACGGCCCCCGAATGACCGCGCCCCCCGGAACGCCCCGCCTTTTCGACACCCTCCTGATCGCCAACAGAGGCGAGATAGCCACCCGCATCATCCGCACGGCCCGCCAACTCGGCCTCCGCACAGTCGCCGTGTACTCCGACCCCGACCGCGACTCCCCCCACGTCCGCCTGGCCGACGAGGCAGTCCGCCTGGGCCCGGCCCCGCCCAAGGACTCCTATCTCGACGCCGGCCTCGTCCTGAAGGCCGCCGAGGACACCGGCGCGGGCGCGATCCACCCCGGCTACGGATTCCTCTCGGAGAACGCCGACTTCGCCCGCCGCTGCGAGAACGCGGGCCTCACCTTCGTCGGCCCCACCCCCACCCACCTGGACCTCTTCGGCGCGAAACACACGGCGAGAGCGGCAGCCCAGGCCGCAGGCGTCCCCCTCGCCCCCGGCACCGGCCTCCTCACCTCCCTCGAAGAGGCCCTGGAGAGCGCCGAGTCGATCGGCTACCCGGTGATGCTGAAGGCCACCGGCGGAGGCGGCGGCATCGGCATGTCCGCCTGCCACACCCCCCAGGCCCTCACGGACGCCTGGGAGTCCGTGCACCGAGTCGCCACCGCCTCCTTCTCCTCCACCGGCGTCTTCCTCGAACGCCTGGTGGAACACGCCCGCCACATCGAGGTCCAGGTCTTCGGCGACGGCACCGGCAAGGTCGTCACCTTCGGCGACCGCGACTGCACCCTCCAACGCCGCAACCAGAAGGTGATCGAGGAGGCCCCGGCCCCCCACCTCCCCGACCACATCCGCACCCGACTCACCCAGAACGCGCACGACTTGTGCGCCTCGGTCGCCTACCGCTCCGCCGGCACCGTCGAGTTCGTGTACGACGCCGCCCGCGAGGAGGCGTACTTCCTGGAGGTCAACACCCGCCTCCAGGTCGAGCACCCGGTCACCGAGGAGATCCACGGCGTCGACCTGGTCGCCTGGATGCTCCGCCTCGCCCAGGGCGAGAGGGACGTCGTCCGCACCCCGCCCACTCCACACGGCCACGCCGTCGAGGCCCGCCTCTACGCCGAGGACCCCACCCGCGAACACCGCCCCAGCGCTGGCCTGTTGACGCAGGTCGCCTACCCGGACGGCGTCCGCGTCGACGGCTGGGTGGAGACCGGCACCGAGGTGACGACGTCGTACGACCCGATGCTCGCGAAGGTCATCGCCCACGGCACGGACCGCGCCGACGCCCTGCGCCGCCTCGCGCAGGCACTGGCCACCACCCGGGTCGACGGCATCGAGACGAACCTCGGCGTCCTCCGAGCGGCCCTGGAGAACGGCGAGTTCAAGGCGGCCACGCACTCCACGGCGACCCTGACGACGGTCACCGATCCCACCCCCCGCATCGAGGTCGTCACCGCCGGCACCCTCACCACCGTCCAGGACTGGCCCGGCCGCACCGCCCACTGGCAGGTCGGCGTCCCCCCGTCCGGCCCGATGGACGACCGCTCCTTCCGCCTCGGCAACCGAGCCCTGGGCAACCCGGAGGGCACGCCCGGCCTCGAATGCACCCTCCAGGGCCCGGAGTTGAGGTTCACCCACCCGACGACCGTGTGCGTGACCGGCGCCCCGGCCGAGGTCACCGTCGACGGCACACCGGCACCGCAAGGGCAGCCGATCACCGTCCCCACCGGCGGCACCCTCACGGTCGGCGCCCCCACGGAACACGGCCTGCGCACGTACATCCTCTTCGCGGGCGGCCTCGACGTCCCCCGATTCCTGGGCAGCGCGAGCACGTTCACGCTCGGCCGGTTCGGCGGACACGGCGGCAGGGCACTGCGCCCCGGTGACGTCCTGCACGGCGGCGAACAGCGGGACACCACCGAAACAGCCCCACCAGCACTCCCCTTCACCGCCACCTGGCACCTCGCCGTGACCGAAGGCCCGCACGCCGCCCCGGAGTTCTTCACCGAGGCCGACATCCACGACTTCTACGCCGCCGACTGGAAGGTCCACTTCAACTCCGCCCGCACCGGCGTCCGTCTCGTCGGCCCCAAACCCCGCTGGTCCCGCACCGACGGCGGCGAAGCCGGCCTGCACCCCTCCAACATCCACGACACCCCGTACTCGGTGGGCGCCGTCGACTACACCGGCGACATGCCGGTCCTGCTGGGCCCCGACGGCCCCTCCCTGGGCGGCTTCGTCTGCCCGGCGACGATCCTCTCCACCGAACGCTGGAAACTGGGCCAACTCCGCCCCGGCGACACGGTCCGCTTCACCCCCGTCGACACAACAGGCGCCCCCCGCGAGGAGATCCAGGACGGCGGCGTCCTGGCCCGCGACAGGGACGTCACGTACCGCCGCAGCGGCGACGACAACCTCCTCGTCGAATTCGGGCCCATGCAACTGGACCTGGCGCTGCGCATGCGCGTCCACGCCTTGATGGAGTCGGTCACGGAAGCGGCGATCGAGGGCGTCACGGACCTCACCCCAGGCATCCGCTCCCTCCAGATCAAAACGGACCCGACACGCCTCCCCCTAAATCACCTCCTTGACAGAACAAGGGAGTTGATCAACACCCTCCCGCCCACCGCCCAGCTCACCGTCCCCTCCCGCACGATCCACCTCCCCCTCTCCTGGGACGACCCCGCCACCCGCGAGGCCATCGCCCGGTACATGGCGGGCGTCCGCGACGACGCCCCCTGGTGCCCCTGGAACATCGAGTTCATCCGCCGCGTCAACGGCCTCGCCACGGTGGACGACGTCCACCGCACGGTCTTCGACGCGGAGTACCTCGTACTCGGCCTGGGCGACGTCTACCTGGGCGCCCCGGTGGCCACCCCGCTCGACCCCCGCCACCGCCTGGTCACCACGAAGTACAACCCCGCCCGCACCTGGACCGCCGAGAACTCCGTCGGCATCGGCGGCGCGTACCTGTGCGTCTACGGCATGGAGGGCCCCGGCGGCTACCAGTTCGTCGGCCGCACCACCCAGGTCTGGTCCCCCTGGCAGCAGCGCGGTGCCTTCGAACCCGGCAAGCCCTGGCTCCTGCGCTTCTTCGACCGCATCAAGTGGTATCCGGTCGACGCGGACGAACTCCTCGGCCTGCGCGCCGACATCATCTCGGGCCGCTTCGCCCCTCGCGTCGAGGAGGGCACGTTCTCCCTCGCCGAGTACGAACGCTTCCTCACCGAACACGCCGACTCCATCGACGAGTTCAGACGGACGCAGCAGCAGGCCTTCGACGCCGAGCGCAAAGCCTGGGAAGCGGCAGGCGAGTTCGCCCGCGCCGACGCGGCCGACACGTCCCCGCCGCCACCCGCCCAGGTCGAACTCCCCCCGGTCGGCCGTCTCGTCGAGGCCGAATTCGCCGCGTCCGTCTGGCAGGTGAATGTCCGTCAGGGCGACGAGGTCACCACCGGGCAGCCCCTTCTGGTCCTGGAGGCGATGAAGATGGAGTCCCGCATCGACGCCCTGTCCCCCGGCATCGTCCACGAGATCCTGGCCAAGCCGGGTGACCAGGTGGAAGCGGGCACAGCGCTCCTCATCCTGACCCCACCCTCACCCCAGTCGTGAACTGAAAGGGGCGCCCACTCATGCCCACCCCCCAACTCCTCGCCCGGGTCCGCGCCGCCTACTCCCGTATCGAGGCCGTCGACCGCCCGGAAATCTGGATCACCCTCCGCCCCCAGGCAGACCTGGAGACCGAGGCCGAAGCACTGGAATCCCGCCTCGGCTCCGGCGAACACCTTCCCCTGGCCGGTCAACTCCTCGCCGTCAAGGGCAACATCGACGTCGCGGGCCTCCCCACCACAGCGGCCTGCCCCTCGTACGCGTACGACCCCCAGGAGGACGCCCCCGTCGTCGCCCGCCTCCGCGCGGCCGGTGCCCTCGTCCTCGGCACCACCAACCTCGACCAGTTCGCCACCGGCCTCGTCGGCACCCGCTCCCCGCACGGCCCCGTCCGTAACGCCCACGACCCGTCCCGCATCAGCGGCGGCTCCAGCTCCGGCTCAGCCGTGGCAGTCGCCCTCGGCATCGCGGACCTGGCCCTCGGCACGGACACCGCAGGCTCGGGCCGAGTCCCGGCGGCCTTCAACGGCATCGTCGGCCTCAAACCGACAAAGGGCCTGGTCCCGACGACCGGTGTCGTCCCGGCCTGCGCCTCCCTCGACTGCGTCACGATCTTCGCCCGCACCCTACGAGAAGCCGAACAGGCCCTCTCCCACATGACGACCACCCCCACCCTCACCCCACCCCGCCCGCCGGGCCCTTGGCGCGTAGCCATCGCATCCCCGGACCACCTGGGCGAGTTGGCCGAAGGCTGGCAACAGGCCTACGACGAAGCGGTCCACCAACTCCGCACAGCAGGCGCCGAGATCCGCACCCTGGACCTCACCCCGTTCACCGAAGCGGCGGCGATGCTCTACGAGGGCGCTTTCGTCGCCGAACGCTACACATCGGTAGGCGCGTTCATCGAAAAGGCGACCCCCGACCTCGACCCCACGGTAGCCACGATCATCACCCGAGCCCGCGACATCCCGGCCCACCAACTCTTCACGGACCAGGAGAAACTGACAACTCTCCGCACCCGAGCCCTGAAGGAACTGGCCGACGCGGACGCCCTGTTGCTCCCCACCACCCCAACTCACCCCACCCTGGCAGAAGTAGCAGCCAACCCCTTCACCACAAACGCCCACCTGGGCCGCTTCACCAACTCCACCAACCTCTTCGACCTGGCGGCAGCAGCGGTCCCCGCCGGCAAGGTAAACAACCTCCCCTTCGGCGTCATGCTGATAGGCCCGCCCCACACGGACGAACGCCTGACAAAACTCGCGGAGTTGCTGACACCAGACGTCCACCTGGCAGTAGTCGGCGCCCACTTGACGGGCCAGCCCTTGAACCCCCAACTCCTCACCCTGGGCGCAAAGTTGCACAGCACCACCAAAACAGCCCCGTACTACCGCCTGTACGCCCTGAACACGACGCCACCGAAGCCGGGTTTGGTGCACGTGGGCGAAGGAGGAGCCCAGATAGAAACAGAAATCTGGAGCATCCCCCCAGAGGGCCTGGGCCGCCTCCTGGCAACCCTCCCCCGACCGATGACACTGGGCAAAGTAGAGCTGGCGGACAACGCCCAAGTCACCGGCTTCCTCTGCGAACCAGCAGCACTGGAAAACGCAGAGGACATCACGGCCCACGGAAGCTGGCGTGCCTACATCAACAAACGGTAGAACGACGCCCTCTTTTTTAGGGGCGCGGGGCTGTATCTATTTGCGGCTACCGCCGCGTGGGCGCGACCAGCCACGAAGCACCCGCACCCGCCCCTAAAACCCTCACCCCACCGACGAATAGGCAACCACCCCCCGCAACACCCCCTCAACGGCCTTCCGCGCAGCCTTCGGCACAGTAGACCCCTCCGAAGGCGCCGCGGCAGCGATCTGCCCCAGCACATCAATCACCTGCTTGCACCACCGCACAAAGTCCCCGGCCGGCATCTCCGCCTCCCGAAGCACCTCGTCCAGCCCCTTCCCGGACGCCCAGGAGTAGGCAGCCCAGGCGAACCCGAAGTCCGGCTCCCGCTGCCCCACCCCCTCCGTCTGGCTGATCCGGAACTCCTCCTCCAGCCCGTCGAGCCGCCCCCAGATCCGCACCATCTCCCCCAGCGCGGCCTTGGCCGCCCCGGACGGCACCTTGGGAGCCATCGCATCGTCCCCGACCCGCGCCTCGTACACCAACGCGGAGACACACGCGGCGAGTTCGGCGGGCGACAGCCCTTCCCACACCCCGGCCCGCAGGCATTCACTGGCCAGCAGGTCGAGTTCCCCGTACAACCGGGCCAACCGCCGCCCGTGCTCGGTGACTTCGTCGCCCCGCAGATAGTCCAGCTCGGTCAGCAGCGCGACGATCCGGTCGAAGGTCCGGGCGATCGTGTTGGTCCGCCCCTCGATCCGCCGCTCCAACTGGGACGTGTCCCGCAGCAGCCGGTAGTACCGCTCGGCCCACCGAGCATGGTCCTCCCGCTCGTCGCACCCATGGCAGGGATGCGCCCGCAACTCGGTGCGCAGCCGGGAGATCTCCCGGTCGTCGGCGGCCTGCGCCCGCTTCTTGCGGGCCCGCTCCGGCGGAATGTGCCCGGCCTTGGACCGCAGCGCGGACGCGAGATCACGCCGCGACTGCGGCGAACGCGGATTGAAGGTCTTCGGGATCCGCATCCGGTCGAGCGCCTCGACCGGCACGGGGAAGTCGATGGACGCGAGCCGCTTGACCTGCCGCTCGGCGGTCAGGACCAACGGCCGTGGCCCGTCGTGGTGTTCGAACCCCCGGTGCCCGTTGGCCCGCCCGGCCGACAGCCCCGGATCGAGGACGAGCGCGAGCCCGGCGAACTTCCCGGTCGGGACGTGGATGATGTCGCCCGGCTTGAGCCGCTCCAGCGCGACGGCCGCCTCGGCACGCCGCTGTGAGACGCCCTGCTTGGCCAACTCGGTCTCGCGGTCCTTGAGTTCACGCCGCAGCCGGGCGTACTCCTCGAAGTCCCCGAGGTGGCAGGTCATCGACTCCTTGTAGCCGTCGAGCCCTTCCTCGTTGCGCTGGACCTGCCGGGAGATCCCGACGACCGACCGGTCGGCCTGGAACTGCGCGAACGACGTCTCCAGCAGCTCCCGCGACCGATGGCGCCCGAACTGCTCGACGAGGTTGACGGCCATGTTGTACGACGGCCGGAAACTCGACTTGAGCGGGTACGTGCGGGTGCCCGCGAGCCCGGCGAGGTGGTCGGGGCTCATGGCCCGCTGCCAGAGCACGACCGCGTGCCCCTCGACATCGATCCCCCGCCGCCCGGCCCGCCCGGTGAGCTGCGTGTACTCCCCCGGCGTGATGTCGGCGTGCTGCTCGCCGTTCCACTTGACGAGCTTTTCGAGGACGACGGACCTGGCGGGCATGTTGATGCCGAGCGCCAGCGTCTCCGTCGCGAAGACGGCCTTGACGAGCCCTCGGACGAACAGTTCCTCGACGACCTCCTTGAACGTCGGCAGCATCCCGGCGTGGTGCGCGGCGATGCCCCGCTCCAGGCCCTCCAGCCACTCGAAGTAGCCGAGGACGTGCAGATCCTCACGCGGGATCGCGGCCGTCCGCTCCTCGACGAGCGCCCGTACCTCGGCCCGCGCGTCGTCGTCGTTGAGCCTCAGCCCGGCGTACAGGCACTGCTGGACGGCGGCCTCGCAGGCGGCGCGGCTGAAGATGAACGTGATCGCGGGCAGCAGGCCCTCGGCGTCGAGCCGCTCGATGACCTCGGGCCGGCCCGGCGTCCACACGCGTGAGCGGGATCTGCGCTCCCGCTCCCGGTCGGCCTCCCGCATCCGGCCGCGTTTGCGGTCCTGGTAGGAGGGCCTCTGCGCCTCCATGCGGGCGAGGCGGGTGAGGTCGGGGTTGACGGCCTTCTTGCTGCCCTCGCCCTCCTCGAACAGGTCGTACATCCGCCGCCCGGCCAGCACGTGCTGGAACAGCGGCACCGGACGGTGTTCGGAGACGATGACCTCGGTGTCACCGCGGACCGTGTCGAGCCAGTCGCCGAACTCCTCGGCGTTGGAGACGGTCGCGGAGAGGGAGACCAGCGTCACCGACTCGGGGAGGTGGATGATCACCTCTTCCCAGACGGCGCCCCGGAACCGGTCCGAGAGGTAGTGCACCTCGTCCATCACGACGTACCCGAGGCCGAGCAACGTCTGCGAACCGGCGTACAGCATGTTCCGCAGCACCTCGGTGGTCATCACGACCACCGGGGCATCGGAGTTGACGCTGTTGTCGCCCGTCAGCAGCCCGACCTTGTCCGCGCCGTAGCGGCGGCACAGGTCGGCGTACTTCTGGTTGGAGAGCGCCTTGATGGGGGTCGTGTAGAAACACTTCTTCCCCTGCCCCAGGGCCAGATGAACGGCGAACTCGCCGACGATCGTCTTGCCCGACCCCGTAGGAGCGGCGACCAACACCCCCTTCCCCGCCTCAAGCGCCCGACACGCCTCGATCTGGAAGGCGTCGAGCCCGAACTCATACATCTCGCGGAACCCGGCCAGCGCGGTCGCCTGCTCGACAGCACGCTCGCGCGCCGCCGCATACCGCTCAGCCGGGGAGAGGTCCTCTGTCATCGTGCTTCGAGCGTACCGGCCCCCACTGACAACGGGACGATCATTATCCGGATACCGCGCGAAACGAAAGCGGCCGGACGCCCTGTCGGCGTCCGGCCGTGTCCCGGCGTGGTCCAGCGGTCACGTCACGTCGTCGTACCCGTTGACCCGGTCGTTGTTCGACGCTCCCGGCAGTGCGCGGGAGGAGCCCACGGACTCGACCTCGCCGATGTCCGAGGGGGTCAGGTCGAGCTCGGACGCCTCGTCGTCGGAGGGGCCCATCTCGTCACGGCGGCGCTTGCGGCGGTCGTTGAGGATCGCGAAGCCGGTGGCGATGAAGTAGAGCGCGACGATGGGGGCGGCCAGCGACAGCATCGACACCGGGTCGACCGTCGGCGTGGCGAACGCCGCGAAGATCGTGACGCCCATGACCATGCCGCGCCACCAGCCGAGCATCCGCTTGCCGGTGACGATCCCGGTGAGGTTGAGCAGGACCAGCAGCAGAGGCAGCTCGAACGAGAGGCCGAAGACGATCACCATGCGGGTGACCAGGTCCAGCAGGTCGTCGAGCGGCAACAGGTTGACCGTGTTCGCGGGGGTGAGGCCGATCATCACCTCGGCCGCGGCGGGCAGCACGTGGTACGAGAACCAGGCGCCCGCGGCGAACAGCGGAGCGCCCGCGGTGACGAACGCGTACGCGTACTTCCGCTCGTGCTTGTGCAGGCCGGGGGCGACGAACGCCCACAGCTGGTAGAGCCAGATCGGGCTGGCCATGACGACGCCCGCGGTCAGCGACACCTTGATCATCAGCGTGAACGGGCCCATCAGACCCGACATCGTAATGCTGCCGCAGGCCCCTTCCTTCTGCTTCGCCAGCTCCGTGAACGCGGTCTTGCAGCCCACCTGGTGCCGGATCGGCTCCGTCAGGATGTTGATGATGTCCTGGTAGTAGACGGCCCCGATAATCGCGCACAGGACGATGGCGAGAACCGCCTTGCCCAGGCGGTTACGCAGCTCACGAAGGTGCTCCACCAGGGGCATGCGCCCCTCGGGGTCCTTCTCCTTGCGGGCAGACTTGAGCAACCCACGTTCCCATCTCGTGCGGTGGGCCGGAGTTCACCGGCCCTGCGTCAGCGCTTGGTGGTGTCCGTCGGCTCGGTGACCGGGCGGGAGCTGGTCACGTCGCCGGGAGCCGCCTGGATGGTGCGCTGCGTCTGGTCGCCGGGGGTGGGCGGAGCGGACGGAGCGGCAGCGGCGCTGCCACCCTCCTCCTTCATCGCCTTGGCCTCGCTCTTGAGGATCCGCGCGGACTTGCCGAGCGAGCGGGCCATGTCGGGAAGCTTCTTCGCGCCGAACAGCAGGATGACGACGACGAGGATCAGAATGATCTCGGTGGGGCCGAGCCTACCCATAGCTTTTACCTTCTTCACCGAGGCGACGTGGTCCGAATACCTGGCCGGCCGGACATCTGTCCGACCATCGTGCTGTCAGCGATCGTAACGCTCAAGGGTGAACGCCAGGCAATCCCCGTGCGTACTCCCTGTTCCGCGAATCGGGCCTCGTTCTCCGGTCCGCGACCAGCAGCGTACCCGCCGCACCCGCCCACGCGGGAGGGCGAAGTAACCCAAATCGCATCCGGCGCCCGACTCACAGAACCGCCGTAGCGGCACTCACAGCGAGTCCGCGGCCCGCGCGGCGCTCACCGCCGACCTCTCCAGGTCCTCCGCGGCCCGCCCGATCCGCTCCGCGGACACCGCGACCTGCGCCCCGAGCCGCCGCGCCGCCACGAACACCCGCACCGCGAGCACCCCCAGCACCAGCAGCCCGAGGAACCCCACAGCAACCGCGACCATCGCCCAGAACATGCCCCGAGCGTAGCGCTCCGCGGGACGTGCGATGACGGCCCGCCCGGACCGCTACATGCCCTGGAGCCGCAGCGTCCGCACCCCGCCCTCCAGCAGCAACCCCACGATCCGCTCCCCCGCCGGCTTGCGCACCGACACCTCGCAGTCGGGGCAGGTGAAGGAGTAGAACGTCGTCCGCTCGCTCCCCCCGAGCGCCAGCATGAACGCCTCGGCCCCCAGCTCGAACCGCCCCCGGCACTCGGGGCACCCCGCGGTGAAGACGACCGGCGTGACCGCCTCGATTCCCACGTCCTTCATACCCGCGAAAGCGGTCGCCACCGTCATCCCCGGGCCCTCGGACAGCTCGCTCACCCCGCCGCCCCTCCCGCCCCGGCCTCGTCGTATGGGATTACCCGGCCACTTCGGGGTGGTCAGACCCCAGGACGACACGTGCACGGCCGCCTCGATGATCAC
>NZ_JBTYMC010000035.1:0-35966 GCF_054880855.1 Streptomyces sp. S6
CGGTACCGGACTTACGGTCCGAACGAGTTGCCCGCACCCCGCGGCGCCCGGGTGTGGCGGCGGTTCGCGGCCCAGTTCACCGACCTGTTCGCGCTCGTCCTGGTCACCGCGCAGCACCTCAAGGAGCGCGTCCGCCAGCCGCACCGCCGGGCGTCCGCCACGGTGGCCACGGAGGCGTTCGACGTCCCCGCAGAGGAGCCCGAAGCGGCGCCCGAGCCCGAGGACCCCGGACTGCTCGCCCTGGCCGCCGACCGCCGCGCGCTCGTCGAGCAGACCGACCACGCGGAGTGGGTCGACCAGCAGCGCGAGCGGCAGCGCCGCCCCGACCACGGCGACAGCTGGGACCCCGTCCCCGTGCCCCTGCCGACGTACGTCACCGCCCCCGTCGCCCCGCGCGCGACGTCCGACGTCGACCTCGGCGCCCCCGACACCTGGAGCTCCGCCCGCTCCAGCGCCGTCACCCCCGAGACGGAGGCCGAACCGGCCCTCCCCGAACCCCCGGACGCCGACGACGCCTCCCGCGCGGACGGCGACGAACGCTCCGACGCCCGCCGCGCCGCTTCCGCCCGCCGCTCCCGCGAACGCGGCCGCACCCCCCTGTTCGACCAGTACGAGGACGGCGAGCGCCCCCGTGCCGCCAACGAGTGACCACCCACCCCGTGACCTGCACCCGGACTCCCCGCTCCCTCGCGATACGGATTTCCGAGCACTCCTCCGAGGGTGCTAGAGTTTCACTCGTTGCAAGGGCCTGTGGCGCAGTCCGGTAGCGCACCTCGTTCGCATCGAGGGGGTCAGGGGTTCGAATCCCCTCAGGTCCACCTGGCAACAACCGCCCGCTATGCGAGGGCAGTTGAGAAGGCTCCATCCAATCGGATGGGGCCTTCTGCGTTGTCCGGGGGCGGTGGCTGACGGGGTGTCCGTACGGTGGTGGGGTTTTTTCTGGGGTGGGTGGTGGAATTCCGGTCTTGGCGGAGGGTGGGGGCTTGGTGCTGTTCAGCGTCCGCCGAAAAGACCGTGGCCTGCGACGTATCACCCTGAACGGAGACAGACCCTGTTCACCCAAGAGCCGTCCCCGCCCGTTGTCCTGCTTCCTCCCGAGGTCCTCCACCGCGCGGACGGGACGGTCGTCTGGCACACCGGTCTCGTCCGCAGCCCGATTGGTGCGGTGCTCAGCCTGATCATCGACGCCGAGCAGGAGGTTTTCGCGGACGCGGCGTGGGAGGACTTCGATCCCATCGGGCCCGCTGGGATGACGCTGCGGGGGCCGGACAGTTCCGGGTTTCTCGTGCCGTTCCCGGACACCGAACGGCAGCCTCGCCGATATCGCGTCACCGGTGTCATCGGCCCCGGCGTCGATCTGAGCGGTGCGTGGCTGGAGTTCTGGATCCGGCCGCTCGACCTGCACTGTCTGCGGTTCCTCGGGGAGCCTGGAGACGGGGAGGTGCTGCCTTTCGCGGTCCAACCGCAGGTGCTGTACCGGAGGGAGGGGAGAATCGTGTGGCATCCGGGGGTGGTTCGCGGGCCGAGCGGCATGTTCGCCTCCCTCCGTGTTCAGGCCGAAGGCGGTGAGGGAAGCGAACTCCTCGGCAACGGGTGGGAACTGGGCGACCGGCCGGCCGGCGCCCCACTGCCCTTGCGGATCACCGCGCAGTACGGGAACACCCGCACCGAGATCTCCGACTCCGTCTCCGGGAGCGAGCGCACCCTTCAAGCGCACGGCTGGCTCCCGTCCGCGCAGGGGGCGGACCCTCACGTGCACTACGACGTGTCCCCGTTGGGGGTGCACGTCGTACAGCGCGCAGGGGACACCGATTTCGCGCCGTAGCCGGGAAAGGATCTGCTCCGGAATGGGAAGCGATCTTCAACGAGGCGCCACCACCCCAGGCCAGACATACTCGTGAACACCCCACCTGGCAACAATCGCCCGCTATGCGAGGGCAGTTGAGAAGGCCCCATCCAATCGGATGGGGCCTTCTGCGTTGTCCGGGGGCGGTGGCTGGCGGGGTGTCCGGGCAGTGCTGGGGAGTTGGGCCGGGGAGCTGGGCCCACCTTGGTCAACTCGACAGACATGTCGCGAGGTTCAGGCCAACTGCCCTTCGGCGCAGAACCGGTTGCCTTGCTCTTGCTCACGTTCGTCGCGATGGCGGCACCGGGGCTCAGTCGCGCAGGAAGTACAGGACCGTCATGGCCGCCGCCGTCGTCAGGACGATGCCCTGGAGGAGGCGGGAGGGCAGACGGCGGCCCAGGTGGGCGCCGGCGAAGCCGCCGATGACCGCGCCTGCCAGGAGGGCCGTGAGATGGCGTGGAGCGCTCAAGGCGTCGGAGGAGATGAGGAACAGGGCCGCCGCGCTCAGGTAGACGGCCGTCACCTGGGCCGTGCGCATCGGATTGCCGGTCGCCGCGTCGAGGCCTGTGCCGACGCTCCACAAGGCCATCATCAGGATGCCTACGGCTCCGCCGAAGTATCCGCCGTACACACCGAGCGCGAACTGGCTCGCCAGGAGGGCGGGTGGGGACAGCAAGGCCGTGCGTCCCCGAGAGGAGGCGAGTGCGCGGGAGAGGCGGGGGCCGCAGGCCAGGGTGACCGTCGCGAACGCCAGCAGCCAGGGCACCGCCGCGTCGAAGGACGACGCCGGGAGGGCCAGCAGGAGTCCCGCGCCGACCGCGCCTCCCAGGACGCTGATCGCCGTCAGTGACCGCGTCGGCACCGCTCCTACCTGCCTGATCTCCCGCCGGTACACCCAGGCGCTCGCCACGGAACCGGGTACGAGCGCGACCCGGGAGACGGCGTTCGCGGTGACCGGCGGCACGCCGAGGGCGACGAGGGCGGGCAGCGCGACGAACGTCCCGCCGCCCCCGACGGCGTTCAGGGCGCCGGAGGCGACACCGGCCAGCAGGACGATCAGTAACTCGGACACACGCCGAGCATCCGGTACGACCGGCACGCCCACAATGCGTGATCGACACATCCTGCCTAAGGCTCCGCCATAGGCTGAGCGCCGTGCGCTACGACCTGGACGACCTGCGGCTCTTCCTGCACATCGTGACGGAGGGGTCCATCACGGCCGGCGCCCGCAGGATGCACCTGAGCCTCCCGTCGGCCAGCGCACGCGTACGCGCGCTGGAGCGCCAGGCCGAAGTCGCCCTCCTGGTCCGCGAACGGCGAGGCGTACGGCCCACCCCGGCCGGCACGACCCTCGCCCGGCACGCGCGCGACGTGCTCGACAGCACCGCCCGCCTGGAGAGCGCCGTCGCCAGCTACAGCCGTTCCCCCACGGCCCCGCTCGTCCTGCTGGGCGGCGGCTCCGCCATGCACCGGCTCGTCCCGCGCGCCCTGTTGACGTTCCTGGGCGCGCACCCCGACGCCGACGTCACGGTCTGCGAGAGCCCCAGCCTCAGGACGGTGCGCAGGCTCGCCGACGGGGAGGCGGACCTGGGGGTCGTCCTGGACGCCGAGGCCCGTGACTGCGGGCTGCGGACGGAACCCCTGGGCGACGACTCCCTCGTCGTGGTCGGACAGGCCGGGGGGATTCTCTCCGGGCGGACGTCCCTGTCGTACGCCGAGGTCGCCGAGCATCCGCTCGTCGGGCTCGACGAGAGTTCCTCGCTGCGCCGCTGGATCGAACGCCGGCTGGGGCCGCACGCCCCGGTCGTGCGGTACCGGACGACCGTCGTCAGCCTGAACGTGCTGGTCGCGCTCGCGGCGGGCGGCGTCGGCCTCGCGGTCGTCCCGCGCCGGGCTCTCGATCCGGGGCAGCGGCTCGACGTGTGCGAACTCCAGGACCCGTGGGCGCGGCGGCGCCACCTGTTGGCCTGGGGCGTCAGGGACAGCCCCAGGACGGCCGTCACGGCCCTGGCGGACCACTTGAGGCAGGCGGGCCTCTCGGAGGCTGTTTCCGGGGCGTAGGGGGTGGCGGGGCAGGTGGGTCGGGCCCTCGCTGGTTTCGGGTTCGGCTACAACTGCTTCGCGTAACAGCGGCTCGACTCCGAGTGGCGGTAGTAGCCGAACTTGGGGCAGGGCTCGTAGCCGCTGGAGGTGTAGAGGGCGATGGCCTCGGGTTGCTCGGTGCCGGTTTCCAGGACCATGCGGGTGCGGCCGGCGGTGCGGGCGTCGTCCTCCAGGGCGGCGAGGATGCGGCGGGCGAGGCCGTGGCCGCGCATCTCGGAGATGACGAACATGCGCTTCAGTTCGGCGTCGCCGTCCGCGTTGCCCTCGTCGTTCTGGTCCTGGCTGCGCCAGCCGCCGGTGGCGACGGGGCGGTCGGAGCCGTCGTAGGCGATGAGGTAGAGGCCCCGGGGTGGCTGGAAGTCGGAGGGGGCCAGGTGGGTGGCGTCGCCTTCGCCGCCGTAGCGCTTCTGGTACTCGGCCTGGACCTCGTCGTTGAGCTTGACGGCGTCGGGGTGGTCGAAGGGACGGCGGCGTATGTTCATGCGGTTCACTGTACTTCTATGCGTAATGGGAGGGTGAGTGGTTATCCGGGCTCGGTCCAGTGTGCCGGTATCGTTCCGGCGGGCTGACGGTGACCAGGGTGAAGGTGTCACGTGGCCGCGATGTGAGAGGCGAGTGTTGTGCTCACCGTGACGACCGTGAACGTGAACGGGTTGCGTGCCGCCGCGAAGAAGGGGTTCGTGGAGTGGCTCGCGGAGACCTCCGCCGATGTGCTGTGCCTTCAGGAGGTGCGGGCCGAGGAGAAGCAGCTGCCTGAGGAGGTGCGGGCGCCGGAGGGGTGGTTCGTCACCCATGCGCCGGCCGCTGCCAAGGGGCGGGCCGGGGTCTCGCTGTACACGCGGCGCGAGCCGGATGCGGTGCGGGTGGGGTTCGGGTCGGCGGAGTTCGACGACAGCGGGCGGCATGTCGAGGCCGAGCTGCCCGGGGTCACCGTCGTCTCGCTCTACCTGCCGTCCGGTGAGGTCGGGACCGAGCGGCAGGACGAGAAGATCCGGTTCATGGACGAGTTCCTCGCGCATCTCAAGGAGCTGCGGGTGCGGGCCGCCGGTGAGGGGCGGGAGGTTCTTGTCTGCGGTGACTGGAACATCGCCCATCAGCAGGCCGATCTGAAGAACTGGCGTGGCAACACGAAGAACTCCGGGTTCCTGCCGGAGGAGCGGGAGTGGTTGAGCGGGGTGTTCGACGAGGGGGACGGGGGATACGTCGATGTCGTGCGGGCGCTGCATCCCGATGCGGAGGGGCCGTACTCGTGGTGGTCCTATCGGGGGCGGGCGTTCGACAACGACACGGGGTGGCGGATCGACTATCACGTCGCGACGCCGGGGCTGGCGGGGAAGGCGGTCAAGGGGTATGTGGAGCGGGCGGCCACGCATGGGGAGCGGTGGTCGGATCATGCGCCGGTGACGGTGGTGTATGAGGTGTGAGGGGGTGGGGGTGCGTTGTCGGGTGGGGGTGCGGGTGCGGGTGCGTTGTGGCTGGTCGCGCAGTTCCCCGCGCCCCTGAGGTGGGTTGGCGGTGTCGTGGTGTGTCGGGCGCGGGTGCGTTGTGGCTGGTCGCGCCCACGCGGCGGAGCCGTGGATCGATACAGACCTGCGCCCCTGAAACCCGGTGGCCGTCTGCTGTCTGTCGCCTGCCGCCCGGCGCCTGCTGTGCGCCGGGCGGCACTCGCCGGGGCTGGTTGGTTTCGCCCGCTGCCCCAGCCCCAGCGTCGGCCCCGGCCCGCTGTTCGACGCCCCGCCGTCCGATGACCGCTACTCCGCCTCGTGCAGGCGCCGGTCCAGGGAGAGGGACAGTTCCGCGTCGATGATGGCTTTGGCCAGGGGGCGGAGGCGGGGGAGTTGGGTGGGGGGGAGGTGGTGGAGGAGGGTGGTGGTGAAGAGGTCGGCGAGGGCGTCGGTGTGGGTGCGGACCTCGTGGGCGGCGGAGAGGATTGCTGAGAGGGGGATGCCTTCTCGGACCAGGGTGGAGGAGACGTCCAGGAGGCGGCGGCTGATGTGGACGATCTCGTCGCCGTCGGTGCCGAGGTAGCCGAGGGAGAGGGCGGCGGCGAGGTTCTCCGGGGTGATCTGGCCTTCGAAGCGGGCGGCGAGTTCTTCCGGGGTGAGGTGGACGGGTTCTTCTTCCGTGGGGGTCACGCCCAGGAGGTCGGCCACGTCGCGGCCGTGGTCCAGCGCTTCGGCGAGTTCGGCGATGCCGTTCAGGGTGTGGCCGCGTTCCAGGAGTGCGGCGATGGTGTGCAGACGGGCGAGGTGATGGTCGTCGTACCAGGCGATACGGCCCTCGCGGCGCGGCGGGGCGAGGAGTTTGCGCTCGCGGTAGAAGCGCAGGGTCCGCACGGTGATGCCGGCCAGTGAGGCCAGCTCCTCCATGCGGTACTCGCGCTGCGCCGCGTTCTCGTCCTGACTGTCCACCACGCCCCGACCTTATGTCGTACCGACGGTAACTTTCCCCCGTCCGACCCCTACCCATCGGTAAGGGGTTGCCCTACAGTCCGACTGTGCCAGTGATTACTGGCGCGATTGCGCGAAGGAGGGCGTCCCATGGCCGGACGCGAGCATGTGCGGGTGGCGGTGGTCGGGTCCGGGTTCGGCGGGCTCGGGGCGGCCGTACGGTTGCGGCGTGAAGGGGTCACCGACTTCGTGGTCCTGGAACGGGCGGACAGTGTGGGCGGCACCTGGCGGGACAACAGCTATCCCGGGTGCGCCTGCGACGTGCCGTCGCACCTGTACTCCTTCTCCTTCGCGCCCAACTCCGAGTGGCCGCGCACCTTTTCGGGACAGGGCCACATCCGCGCCTACCTGGAGAAGGTCGCCGACGTCTTCGGCATCCGGCCGCACCTGCGGTTCGGCTCCGAGGTGAAGCGGATGGAGTGGAACGCGGAGCGGCTGTGCTGGGACATCGAGACGGCGTCCGGTGAACTCTCCGCCGACTTCGTCGTCTCGGCGACCGGCCCGCTCTCCGACCCGAAACTGCCGGACGTCCCCGGCCTGGAGACGTTCCCCGGCGAGGTCTTCCACTCCGCGCGCTGGAACCATGACTTCGACCTGCGCGGTAAGCGCGTCGCCGTGATCGGCACCGGCGCCTCCGCGATCCAGATCGTGCCGGCGATCCAACCCCTCGTCTCCGGACTGACGTTGTTCCAGCGCACCCCCGCCTGGGTCATGCCGCGGGTGGACCGGGCGATCACCGGCGCCGAACGCGCCCTGCACCGCAAGCTCCCGTTCACGACGAAAGCGCGGCGCGGACTGCTGTGGGGGATCAGGGAGTTGCAGGTCCAGGCGTTCACCAAGCACCCCAACGAACTCGGTTTCGTGGAGCAGTTGGCCAAGAGGAACATCGCCCGGTCCATCAAGGACCCCGCTCTGCGGGCCAAGTTGACGCCGGACTATCGCATCGGCTGCAAGCGCATCCTGCTGTCCAGCGCCTACTACCCGGCGCTCGCCCGGCCCAACGTGGACGTCGTCGCGAGCGGCCTCGCCGAGATCCGGGGCTCCACCCTGGTCGCCGCCGACGGCAGCACGGCGGAGGCCGACGCGATCGTCTTCGGCACCGGCTTCCACGTCACCGACATGCCGATCGCCGACCGCGTGACCGGCGCCGACGGCCGTACGCTCGCGGAGAGTTGGGAGCGCGGTGGCATGGAGGCGCTGCGGGGCGCGACGGTTCCCGGGTTCCCGAACTGGATGACGGTCATCGGGCCCAACACGGGCCTCGGCAACTCCTCGATGATCCTCATGATCGAGTCGCAGCTCAACTACATGGCCGACTATCTCCGCCAACTCGACGTCCTGGGCGGCAAGTCGGCGCTCGACGCCCGGCCCAGCGCCGTGCACCGGTGGAACCGGCGGGTGCAGGACCGGATGGAGCGGACCGTCTGGAACACCGGGGGCTGCGTCAGCTGGTACCTCGACGTGCAGGGCCGCAACACGACCGTCTGGCCCGGCACGACCAGCGAGTTCCGCCGCGCCACCCGCCGCGTCGACCTCGCGGAGTACGAGGTGTTGCGGGTACCCGACTCCGGTGAGAACAAGGGTAGTTACGACGCCGCCGAGGTGACCGCGTGAAGACCCTCACCGCCACTTCCCGGGACGGCTCACCCCTCCACGTCGAGATCCACGGCCCCGAGAACGCCCCGGCCGTCGTCCTCGTCCACGGCTGGACCTGCTCAACTCACTTCTGGGCGGCCCAGATCGAGGACCTCTCCCGCGATCACCGGGTCATCGCCTACGACTTGCGCGGTCACGGCAGGACGCCCGCGAGCCCCGTGTCCAGTACGGGGGCTCTGGCCGACGACCTCGAAGCGGTGCTGCTGGCCACCCTCGCGCCCGACGAGAAGGCGGTGGTCGCCGGTCACTCGATGGGCGGCATGACGGTCATGGCCGCCGCGACCCGGCCCGCGTTCCGTGCGCACGTCGCGGCAACTCTCCTGTGCAGCACGGGCAGTTCGCACCTCGTCGACGCGTCGGAGGTCGTTCCCCTCGGGGCGGGCGCGGTGCGCACCTGGCTGACGAGCAGGATCCTCGGGTCGAAGGCGCCGCTCGGGCCGGTCACGCCCCTCGGCAAGCGGGTCCTCAAGTACGCGACGATGGGCCCCGGTTCGGCGCCCGAGGCGGTCGACAGGTGCGCGCGGATCGTGCACGCCTGTCCGCGCAAGGTGCGGTACGCGTGGTCGAAGGTCCTCGAAGGGCTCGATCTCGACGGCGACGTACGGCAGTTGACCGTCCCCACCGCTGTCGTCGCAGGCAGCGCCGACCGGCTCACCCCGCCTGTCCACGCCCGCGCCATCGCCGCCGCGCTGCCCAACTCCCTCGGGCTCACCGAGTTGTACGGGATCGGCCACATGACGCCCGTCGAGGCGCCGGACGCCGTGACCGGGCGGATACGTGAACTGAGCATCACCTACACCCAGTTGAAGGAGGGCGCATGAGTAAAGTGAGCCTCGACGGTCAGGTTGCCGTCATCACCGGGGCGGCACGTGGCGTCGGTGAGCTGCTGGCCCGGAAACTCTCCGCACGCGGGGCGACCGTCGCGCTCGTCGGGCTCGAACCCGAGGCGCTCAAGGAGGTCTCCGAGCGGCTGCACGGGGAGAGCGGGCACTGGTACGCCGACGTCACCGACCAGGACGCCATGAACCAGGTCGCGGCCGAGGTGAAGGAGCGGTTCGGGAAGGTCGACATCGTCGTCGCCAACGCCGGGGTCGCCACCGGGGGGACGTTCCTCGACTCCGACCCCGACGTGTGGCGGCGTGTCATCGAGGTCAACCTCATCGGGTCCGCCGTCACCGCGCGCGCGTTCCTGCCGGTCCTCATCGAGAGCCGCGGCTATCTCCTCCAGATCGCCTCCCTCGCCGCGCTCACCCCGGCGCCGATGATGAGCGCGTACTGCGCGTCCAAGTCGGGCGTCGAGGCGTACGCGCACAGCCTGCGTGCCGAGGTCGGGTACCGGGGGGTGCGGGTCGGCGTCGGCTACCTCTCCTGGACCGACACCGACATGGTGCGTGGCGCCGACCAGGACGACGCCATGCGTGAACTCCGGGGGCGGCTGCCGTGGCCCGCCGGCAAGACGTATCCCCTGGGGCCCGCTGTCGAGCGCATCGTCGACGGTATAGAGCGGCGGTCGAGTCATGTGTACGGGCAGTGGTGGCTGCGGGGGATGCAGGGGGTGCGCGGGTACCTCCCCGGGGTGATCGGGTCGGTCGGGGGCCGGGAGATGCGGCGGATGGCTCCCAAGGTGTCCGGGATGCGGGTGGGGTTGGTGGGGGCGGGGGGTTCCGCCGACGAGGAGGCGAGAAGCCGGCGGTAGGGGGGACGCCTGGAGTACTAGGGGGCGCTTGCCGACTCCGGCGTCCACCGACTCCGGCGCCGTCCGAGCCGGTCTCCCCGCACCCCGTAGCTCTCCGGAGCCACATCCCCTACCCCTTCAGAGCTACCTCCGCAGAGCCACACCCCCTACCCCTCCCGAGGCGGCAGCTTCGGCCGCGACCGGTCCGGTACCCCCCGGTGATCCGGCGGACTCGCCACCACCCCCCGCTCCAGCAGCTCCAGCGCCAGCCCCACCGCGTCGTCCAACTGCGCGTGCCGCCCCTCGGCCCAGTCGAGGGGCGTTCGCAGGGCCTCCATGTCGGGGTCGACGCCCCGGTTCTCGACGGACCAGCCGTACGCGTCGAACCAGGCCGCGTTCATGGGGACGGTGATGACGGTGCCGTCGCCGAGTTCGTGGCGGCCGGTCATGCCGACCACTCCGCCCCAGGTCCGCTGACCGACCACCGGTCCGATCCTGAGGAGTTTGAACGCGGCGGTGATCATGTCGCCGTCGGAGGAGGTGGCTTCGTCGGCGAGGGCGACCACCGGGCCACGGGGGGCGGTCGAGGCGTACGACACCGGCTGGGCGTCTCGGGTGAGGTCCCAGCCGAGGATCGTGCGGGAGAGCTTCTCGACGACCAACTCGCTGATGTGGCCTCCCGCGTTGCCGCGGACGTCGACGATCAGCGCGGGACGGGACACCTCCATCCGCAGGTCCCGGTTGAACTGGGCCCACCCGGAGCCACCCATGTCCGGGATGTGCAGGTACCCGCACCGGCCGCCGCTCAACTCCCGTACGACATCACGGCGTTTGGCCACCCAGTCCTGATAGCGCAGGGGGCGGTCGTCGGTCAGCGGCACGACGGCCACCCGGCGAGGAGGCCGCCCGCCCTCCGGCCCGCCCGCTGCCCCGTCCCCCTCCACGAACGTCAGCTCCACCGTCGTACCCCCCGCCCCCGCGAGC
This sequence comes from Streptomyces sp. S6, assembly GCF_054880855.1. Classification (NCBI taxonomy): domain Bacteria; kingdom Bacillati; phylum Actinomycetota; class Actinomycetes; order Kitasatosporales; family Streptomycetaceae; genus Streptomyces; species Streptomyces sp. S6. The sequence continues at coordinate 10,715 of NZ_JBTYMC010000035.1, forward strand.
AGCGGAAACGGTCCGGTCACCGGATCAACCGCACGGCCGTCCACATGAGTCAGCACCGCCCCCTCCCGAATTCCCGTCCCGGCGAGGGGAGATCGCGCCCTGGAGTCGGAGGAGTCGCCGGGCAGGACCCGGGCCAGTACCCAACTGCCGTCCCGGCGAAGGAAGTCGGCGCCCAGCAGGCCCTGGAGGCGCTGGTAGTGGGGTGGCCCCTCGTTGCGGCGGGCGGCGGCGACGTACGCGTGGGACGTGCCCAGTTCGCCGACGACCTCGCGCAGCAGATCGGCGAACTCGTCGGGGGAGGCGACGCGTTGGACCAGCGGGCGGTACTGGGCGAGGACCGCGTCCCAGTCGATGCCGCACATCCCGGGGTCCCAGAAGTACGCGCGGATCAGCCGCCCGGCCTCCTCGTAGGACTGCCGCCACTCCGCGCCGGGGTCGACCTCGTGGAGGATGCGGCGCAGGTCGATCCAGACGGTGGAGTCGCTGTCGCCGGGCTCGGTGGCGGGGACGGCGCGCAGCTCGCCCTCGTCGACGACGACCAGCCGCGTGCCGTCGCCGCTGAGCGCGAACCAGTCGAGGTGGTCCACGAGTTCGGACTTCTTGGCCTTGCTGATGGTGAAGTGTTCGAGGGTGGGGCGCTCGCTGGTGTCGGCCGGGTTGGCGAAGGTCTCGCCGAGGGCGCCGGAGATCGGCCAGCGCAGCCAGACCAGACCGCCGCCGGCGACCGGGTGCAGCGCCGAGTACTTGGAGGCGGGGACCGGGAACGGGGTGACCCGGCTCTCCAGGCCCTCCACCTCGACGGTCACCGTGCCGCCGTCCTCGGACTCGGCTTCGGCGGGGAGGGGGTCCAGGCCGCCTGCCGCCGGGCGGCCGTCGGGGTTCAGGGCGAACGGGGAAGGGGTGGCCGAGGAGAGGGGGACCAAGTAGGGGCGACACCCCAGGGGAAAGGAGAGGTCGCCCGTGTGGACGTCGTAGACCGGGTCGAAGCCGCGCCAGGACAGGAACGCGAGGTAGCGGCCGTCGCTGGTGAAGACCGGATTCTCGTCCGCGAAACGGCCGTTGGTGACGTCGACGATCAGCCGGTCCTTCATCCGGGCCAGCTTGATCTGCCGCAGGGAGCGGCCGATCCCGGGGTGCGACCAGGCGAGCCAGGACCCGTCCGGGGAGAACGCGAGATCCCTTACGGGGCCGTTCAGGGACTGGATGAGCTCGGTCAGGGACCCGGATTCGGAGACATCCAGCAACAGCACCCGCCCGTCGTGCGAAGCGATCGCCAGCCGCTCCCCCTCCGGATCGGACACCATCTCCAGGACCCGTCCCAGCTCCCCCGACGCCAGCCGCCGTGCGGCCCGCTCCCCGCTCGCGCGCGGGAGGTAGGCGATCTCGACCGCGTCCTCCCCCTCCGCGTCGGTGACGTAGGCGATCTGGCCGCCCGACCCCAGCATCTCGGGGAGTCGTACCCGTACCCCTGGGGTATCGGCGATGGTCCGGGCGGGACCGTCCCGGTGGGTCAGCCAGTAGAGGCTTCCCCGTACTACTACGGCGCTGGCCCGGCCCGTCTCGTCGACCGAGACGCCGTCGACGTGCTGCGCCGCCGGGATCTGGTAGGGCCGTCGGCCTGCGCGGGGACCTCCGAGGCGGATGTCGAGGCGGCGGGGTTCGGCGCCGGGGGAGAGGTCCTCGACGAGCCAGAGGTCGCCGGCGCACTGGTAGACCACCCGGGTGCCGTCGGTCGAGGCGGCTCGGGCGTAGAAGGCGTCGTGGTCGGTGTGCCGGCGCAGGTCGGAGCCGTCGTAGGCGCAGGAGTAGAGGTTGCCGACGCCCTCGTGGTCGGAGAGGAACGCGACGCGTCCGCCGACGAAGAGGGGGGTGGAGAGGTGGCCGTCCACCTCCGGGAGGAGACGGCGGCCGTGCAGCCACAGGCGGCCCGTCGCGCCGCCCCGGTACCGCTTCCAGGCGGCCGGTTCGTGCGGTGGGGTGCCGGTGAGCAGGAGGGTCCGGCGTTCGCCGTCGATGTCCGCGACCTGGAGGTCGCTCACCGGGCCCCAGGGGAGGGGGCCGCCCGGGTCGCCGTCCGTGGGGACGTCGTAGGCCCAGGTGAAGTAGGAGAAGGGCTGGTTGTGGGAGGCGACGGCCAGGATGTGGCCCTCGGGGGTCCAGCCGCAGACGCGGGTGTCGGCGCTCCCCCAGTGGGTGAGCTGCCGGGTCCGGCCGCCGTCTACGGGTACTACGTGGATCTCGGGGACCAGGCTGCGCCAGTTCGTGCAGGCGATCTCGGTGCCGTCGGGGGAGAAGCGGGGGTGGCCGGTCTTGGTGCGGTCCACGGTGAGGCGCCAGGCGCGGCCGGGGCCGTCGAGGGGGGCCAGCCAGAGGTCGTCCTCGGCGACGAAGCACAGGAGGTCGCCGCTGAGGTGGGGGAGGCGCAGGTAGCTCACGGTTTCTATGCTTTTCCGGGGCCGGGGGCGCAGCAACTCAGAGTCTGCCGGTGTATCGCGCAGGTGATCGCTTACACGTTCTTCACAGACGTGACTCATGACACGTACGAAACCGTTTCGTTTCGCTTGCGGGCTCGGGTATCTTCATGGACGTAGGAAGAAACGCGGAGAGCGGAAGGGCCGGCCATGACTGAAGTCGCAACGGCGCGTCGCAGTCGTATCACGCCCGAACGCGAGGCGGAGTTGTACGACGCCGTCCTCGACCTGCTCCGCGAGGTCGGCTACGACGCCCTCACCATGGACGCCATCGCCACCCGCACCCGCTCCAGCAAGGCCACGCTCTACCGCCAGTGGGGCGGCAAGGCCGAACTGGTCGTCAGAGCCATCCGGCACAACAAGCCCGACGCGGCGCACGACATCGACACCGGCTCACTGCGCGGCGACCTGCGCGCGGCGATCATGCTGGAGGACGACTGCACGCACGAGCAGAACTCGGCGCTGATGCGGGGCGTCGCCATGGCGATGCACAACAACCCGGATCTGCGCGAGGCCCTGCGGGCGCTGCTGATCGACCCGGAACTCTCCGACTTCCACCAGGTGATCCAGCGGGCCGTCGACCGGGGTGAAGTCCGCGCGGACTGCCCGGCGTTGGGTTTCATGCTGCACATGCTGGTCGGCGGTTTCGCCACCCGCATGCTGCTCGACGACCAGCCGCCCACCCAGGCGTTCCTGCTCTCCTACATCGACGCGGTGGTGCTCCCCGCACTCGGCGTCGACCCCACAGCCTGATCCCCCTCCCCGAAACTCCACGACCAACCCCCCCTTGCCTGACGCCCATTTGACGTAACCGCTCACGTCGTCGGGCCGATCGACGCTGCCCGCGAAGGGCTCCCCTCCCCATGGGCTCCCGCCCAGGGTAATCCCCACCGTCGATCACCCCTGCCCTGAACACCCCACGACTGACCGGGAGTACGCCTCCGTGGCCACGTTCCTCTACAAGCTGGGCCGGCTGTCCTTCAGACGACGGCACCTCGTCGCCCTCATCTGGATAGCCCTGCTGACCCTCGCCGGGGTCGGCGCCGCCAACGCCCCTGTCGCCGGGGAGAGTTCGTTCTCCATCCCCGGCACGGAGGCCCAGAAGACCTTCGACCTCCTCGAACAGCGCTTCCCCGGCGCCTCGGCCGACGGCGGCACCGCCCGGGTCGTCTTCAAGGCACCCGCCGGCGAGAAGATGACGGACGCCGAGAACAAGGCGACCGTCGAGAAGACCGTCAAGGAACTGAGCGGCGGCGCCGAAGTCGCCTCCGTCACCGACCCGTTCACCACCCACGCGGTCAGCCAGAACGGCACGGTCGCCTTCGCGTCCGTCAAGTACAAGGTGCAGGGCGTGGAGTTGGCGGACTCCTCGCGCGACGCGCTCAAGAAGGCCGCCACCGAGGCGCGGAGCACCGGGCTGACCGTCGAACTCGGCGGCGACGCGCTGAAGGAGGCCGGCGAAGCACCGGTCGGTGAGGTCATCGGCATCGCCGTCGCCGCGCTCGTCCTCGTCGTCACGCTCGGCTCGATCGTCGCGGCGGGGCTCCCGCTGCTCACCGCGATCATCGGCGTCGGCATCGGCATCTCGACCATCACCGCCCTCGCCTCCACGCTCGACCTCGGCTCGACGACGTCCACGCTGGCCTCGATGATCGGCCTCGCCGTCGGCATCGACTACGCCCTGTTCATCGTCTCCCGCTACCGCAGCGAACTCGCCGACGGGCGTGACCGGGAGGAGGCCGCCGGGCGCGCGGTCGGCACCGCCGGGTCGGCGGTCGTCTTCGCCGGGCTGACGGTCATCATCGCGCTGGCCGGGCTCTCCGTCGTCAACATTCCGATGCTGACGAAAATGGGTGTCGCCGCCGCGGGTACGGTCGCCGTCGCCGTCCTCATCGCGCTGACGATGGTTCCCGCGCTGCTCGGGTACGCGGGGCGGAAGGTCTCGCAGGCCGGGGAGAAGAGCAAGCTGTTCGGGAAGGGCAAGGGCAACTCCGAGCAGGCCAACTCCGCGCAGAGCAATGCCGGTCAGGGAGTCGGTGTCGTCGACAGGCCGAACATGGGCACCCGTTGGGCCCGCTTCGTGCTGCGTCGGCCGATTGCCGTGCTGGCGTTCGGAGTTGTCGGGCTCGGGGCGATCGCGCTGCCCGTCAGCCAGCTCCAACTCGGCATGCCGGACGACGGATCGAGGCCGACGTCCAGCACGCAGCGCCGCGCCTACGACCTGCTCTCCGAGGGCTTCGGGCCCGGCTTCAACGGCCCCCTGATGGTCGTGCTCGACGCGAAGGACAGCAAGGACCCGAAGGCCGCCGCGACCACCGTGTCCGACGACATCAAGGGAATCAAGGGAGTTCGGGCCGTCACCCCGGCGACCTTCAACCAGGCCGGTGACACGGCGGTGATCACCGTCACCACCGACTCGAAGCCGGCGTCGGCGGAGACCGAGGACATCGTCCACGCGATCCGCGGCGAGGCGGCCGGGATCAAGGCCGATACCGGTGCGCACGTCCTGGTAACCGGTACCACAGCGGTCAACATCGACATCTCGCAGAAGATGAACGACGCGCTGATTCCCTACCTGGGCCTGGTAGTTGGCCTCGCCTTCCTCCTGCTGATCCTCGTCTTCCGCTCGATCCTGGTCCCGCTCAAGGCGGCCCTCGGGTTCCTGCTCTCCGTCCTCGCCGCGCTCGGCGCCGTCGTCGCGGTCTTCCAGTGGGGCTGGCTGGCGAGCGCCCTCGGGGTCGACCAGACCGGTCCGATCATGTCGATGACGCCGATCTTCCTGGTCGGCGTGGTCTTCGGACTCGCCATGGACTACGAGGTGTTCCTCGTGACGCGGATGCGTGAGGCGTACGTCCACGGGGAGCGGCCCGGCGAGGCGATCGTCACCGGCTTCAAGTACGGGGCGCGCGTCGTCTCCGCCGCCGCCGTCATCATGATCGCCGTGTTCGCCGGGTTCATCACCGCCAGCGAGTCCATGATCAAGATGATGGGCTTCGGCCTCGCGATCGCCGTCCTCTTCGACGCGTTCGTCGTCCGCATGGTCATCGTGCCGGCCGTCCTCGCGCTGCTCGGCGCGAAGGCGTGGTGGCTGCCGAAGTGGCTCGACCGCGCCTTGCCCAACGTCGACATCGAGGGCGAGGGGCTGCGCACCGAAGCGGATCGCTCCGCGAAGAAGGACGACGACAAGGAACTGGTGCACGCGTAACTCGCGCCGTATGAGCCGCCGGTGAGGGTCCGTGGGGACGGGGAGCCCTCACCGGCACCGACCTGCCTGTTGTCGACGCGGGGTGTCTGAGTACGGGTGCTCATGCGGACGGCGCTGTCGGCGCCGAAGATGGGTGACGTCCCGGACACCCGTCCGGGCGTGAGGAGTTGTGGTGCGCCCAGACACGTACGCGAGGCTCTACGGACCGTGGCGTCCTCAACCCCCGACGCCTCGACCGGCGTTGACCGTGGTGACGGTCCTGCTGTGGACCCTCCTCCTGAACTCCCTGGGCCTGCTGCTGTTCTACGTCGGCTTCTTCGCGCTCTGGGTCTGGTCGGAAGGGGCCACCGGGTCGCAGCCGGCTGAGTTCGTCATGCTCTGCGCGGCGGGCCTCCTCGGCGGCGCCGCCCTCCTGACGGGCCTCGCCTTCACACCGCCCCTGCGTCAACTCTCCCTCCTCACGCGGATGTTCGTCCTGGGACTGCTGGCCCTCCCCGTGCCGGTCGGGGTTCTGATGTGGGCAGGGGTGATGGCCGGCTGAGTCGGCTTTCTCACGTACGCGGCTGAACAACCGTCTCCGGAGGGGTAGTCAGTTCGATCAGGAAGTCCTGGTCGGTGGCGCCGGAGCAGCGGCCCTGGACGATTTCCGTTCCGCTCGCCGTGTCCTGGTCGCGCAGGCTCAGGCACCAGTCGGTGCTGAGGGGACGGATACGGAAGCGGGTGGCCGTCGTCGGGCCGAAGCGTTCGATGCGGAACTGCTGGGATCGGTTCGTGTCGGCGCAGTCGTCGCGGGGTTCGAGCAGGTTCCGGCCGGGTCCGGCCGACAGGACCGTCAGGCAGCCGATGCCGTACTTCGGATGGTGCCACTGGATCCGGACGACGTCCTCGGCCACGGGTTCGAGGAAGACCTGCGGCAAGTCGGCGTCCGTGCAGGGACGTTGAGCGGCGACGGCGGTCTGTACGCGTGGGGGCGGTGGAGAGGAGGGACTGTCGCACGGCTCAAGCCCTGTGCGGGAGTTGGCGCGCTGGGCGCTCTGCTCTCCTTCACCGCCTACGCGTTGGTCCTGTGGGCGCAGACGCGTGCCGAACTCGCGCCGATCGCCGCGCTGCGGGAGTCGTCGATCATCGTGGGGGCCGCGATCGGGGCGGTGTTCTTCAAGGAGCGGTTCGGGGTGTCGAGGGTTGTCGCGTCGGGAGTGCTTGTCGTGGGGATCGGATTGATGCTGCGCGGCGGGTGAGTCACCCCAGAGGGAGGGCGTCCTGGTAGCCGTTCGACGGGCGGTCGATCTTCTTCAACGTGTGGGCGTCCAGGGCCACTTCGGCGGATGGGGTGCCGAGGGTGCCGGTGGGGTGCCAGGTTCCGGTGATCGATACCCAGGTGTCGGACTCGGGGGGTGTCACGCCGTACACCTTCACCTTCATGGACTGGGCGTCTGCCGCGCAGCAGCTGAGGATGAGGCGGGTCAGGTACCACTGGTGCCCGGTGGAGGCGGGGGTGACGAAGCCGGTCATGGTGACCGGGCGGTGGGCGATGGCTTTCGTGCGGTCCTGTTGGACGCGGGACGCGAAGTCGCCCAGGGTGATGGGGAGGGGGGAGGTCGTGGGGAGGGGGTCGAAGCCGTCCTCCGGGGTTGCCGCAACCGCTTTCGGGGCTTCTCTGGACGCCGTGTACGCACCCAATGAGGGTGGCGCGTACAGCAGGAGGCTCAGTGCCGGGAGGAACAACAGCCAAGCCGTGCGCGGGACATGGGAGTCGTGCGAGTTCCGGTGGCGGTATGCCGACCAGCCCTCCGCCAGGCCCAGCAGCAGGAGGACGACGCCGGAGGCGATCAGCAGGGGGCGCATCCCCTCCTTCACGTAACGCAGGAACACGTCCGTGAACAGGGCGACTTGGAGGAGACCGGCGCCGGTCAGGGTCAACAGGGCTGCCTGGAGTGCGCGTTTCACAGGAGGACCCCTCCGATCAGGGCCGCGCAGAGCACCGCCACGACCGTCGTCGCCGCCGAGAAGCGCCACGCGAACTCCCGGCCGAACGTGCCGGCTTGGAGGGCGATGAGCTTGAGGTCGACCATCGGGCCCACGACCATGAACGTCAGCCGCGCGGTGGGGGAGAAGCCGGTCAGGGACGCCGCGACGAACGCGTCCGCCTCCGAGCAGACCGCGATGACGACCGCCAGGGCGGCGAGGAACAGCACCGACAGCCAGGGGGAGCCCGCGAAGGTGTCCACCCAGGTGCGGGGGACGGCGACGTTGAAGGTGGCCGCCGCCATCGCGCCGATCACCAGGAACCCGGCCGCGTGCAGGAAGTCGTGCTGGAAACCCTCCCTGAACTCCGCCCAGCGGCTGCGCCCTTGCTCGTGTCCCGTGTGCCGCACGGCCGGCTTCAGCCACTCCTCCCGGCCGAACCGCAGCCACAGCCAGCCCATCAGGGAAGCCGCCGCGAGGGAGGCGACCAGGCGGGCGACGGCCATCATCGGAGCGCCGGGGAACGCAACTGCCGTCGCCGTCAGGACAATTGGGTTCACGGCCGGTGCCGAGAGGAGGAACGCGAACGCCGCCGCCGGGGCAACTCCCCTGCCGATGAGGCTGTTTGCCACCGGGACCGAGGCGCACTCGCAGCCCGGGAGGACGACTCCCGCCACCCCGGCGACCGGGACCGCCAGTGCCGGGCGCTTCGGGAGGGCCCTGCGGAACACCGATGCCGGGACGAACGCGTTGATCGCGCCCGACAGGGCCGTCCCCAGGAGGAGGAAGGGGAGCGCCTGCACGGTGACCGACAGGGCCACCGTCCGCCACGCCTGCATCGCGGGGGCGTCACCCCAGCGGCCGAGGGCGACGAGGAGGGTGCCGGGGAGCAGGGCGGCGGCGAGCAGGAGGAGGGGGCCGTGGCGGGGCCAGGGAGGCGTTTCGGCGTCGTCTTCCTGTATGTGCGCCTCGACTGCCGTCGGACCCATTCCCGCCCCTGCCGGTCGTCGTCACATGTCCTTTACAAGGTTCGACCAACATACCGGGCAGGGTGCGGGGGTCTCACTCACCCCTTCAGCGACTCACGTACCGCTCTTACCAGCGCCTGCGGCCTCGGGTCGGCGGTGACTGTCTTGCGGAAACCGTTGGTGACGTAGCCGAAGGCGATGCCCGATTCGGGGTCCGCGAAGGCGAGCGGGCCGCCTCGGCCGGGGTGGCCGAAGGAGGTGGGGGAGAGGAAGGGGGAGGCGGGACTGTGGAGCATGTAGCCCAGTCCGAAACGGGAGTTGACGATCAGGACACGGTCGGGGCCCGACGACTGTGCTGTGCGGGCGAGTTCGAGTGTCGCCGGGGTGAACAGGCTTGGCTCGCCGTCCAGTTCGCCGATCAGGGACGCGTAGACGCGGGCCAGGCCGTCGGACGTCGCGAAGCCGGTGGAGCCGGGGAGGGCCGCCGCGCGGTACGCCGGGTCGTTCTCGTCGACGTCCGCGATCGCGCCGAAGGCGCGGCGGGTGAGGGAGCCCGGGTTCGCGTACGCCTCGGTGATCGCCGGTTTAGGGCGTGCCTTGAGGGTGCCGGGGGACTCCGTCGTCGTCTCCACCGTCGCCGTGCGGCCTGCCCGCCAGGCCTGTTCCGGTGGCAGGCCCAGCCAGAAGTCGGCCCCCGCCGGTCCTGTGATCTCGGTGGCGATCCACTCCGCGATCGGGCGGCCGGTCAGGCGGCGGACCAGTTCGGCGGTGGTCCAGCTGAAGGTGTGCGGGTGGTAGCCGTGGGCCTCGCCCGGCGTCCACGCGGGGGGCTGCGCCGCGACCGCCGCCGCGCTCAGGTCCGGGTCTGACGCCTCGGCGACCGTGAGGGGGCGGTCCAGGACGGGGACGCCGGCGCGGTGGGAGAGGAGGTGGCGGACGAGGGTGTGTTCCTTGCCGGCGGTCTTGTACTCGGGCCAGTACGTGGCGAGCGGGGCGTCGAGGTCCAGGGTGCCGCGCTGGTGGAGGAGGAGCAGGGCGGCTGCTGTGACGCCCTTGGTGGCGGAGCGGACGATCTGGGCGGTGCTCTGCCGCCAGGGCTCGGCGTCGGGGGACCACGGGTCGGCACCGTCGGCGTCCCTCGTCCCCGCCCACAGGTCGACGACCTTGCGGCCGTGTCGGTACACCGTCACCGCCGCACCTTGTTCGCCCAGCGACGCGAAATTCCTCACGAACGCGTCTCTGACAGGCTCGAAGCCGTCGGCCACCGTACCGTTCACCGCAGTCCTCTCGGGTTGCCTTTGGATGCCGGGTGCAACGCTCGGGGCAAGCCTGCGATTCCTGGGTTACACAAGCGGTTACTGGGTGTTGCCGGGGGTTTTCGGGTGTGTGGTTCCGGGCGGGGCCCGGGGTCTCAGCCCAGGAGAATCGTTACGTCGATGTTCCCGCGAGTGGCGTTGGAGTACGGGCAGACCTGGTGGGCGGCGTCGACCAGTTGAGCGGCGATCTCGGGGTCCAGGATGGGGAGGGAGACGCTGAGGGCGACGGCCAGGCCGTAGCCCTTGGTGCGGTTGGGGCCGATGCCGACCTTGGTGGCGACGGTCGATCCGGTGAGGTCGTAGCCGGCCCGATTCCCCACCAGGATCAGGGCGTTGTGGAAGCACGAGCTGTAGCCCGCCGCGAACAGTTGCTCCGGGTTCGTGCCGTTTCCGTCGCCGCCCAGCTCCGGCGGCATCGCCACCTTCAGCTCGATCTGGCCGTCCTGGCTCGTCACGTATCCGTCCCGGCCGCCGTGGGCCGTCGCCTCCGCGACGTACATGATTTTCGTCGGGCGCGTGTCGACGGCAGCGCTGTCCGTCATGGCGGGACCTCCCCCGGTGTGCCGATTTACCTCGTGCACAAGGTACTGGCCGGTAGGTGGAGGTGTGGAGGTGGGGGGTGATAACCGAGGGTAACGCCAGGTGGGGGGTGTGGAGGGGGTGGGGAGGAAGTGGGGAGGTGAGACTTGGGTGGGGGGCGTTCCATGGGCGCCGACACCGATATCCCGCTGCCCGTCGACCCCTCCCTCTCCCCCTCCGCCACCCCCGATCCGAGCCCCTATGGGCACCCCCTCACCGCCCCCTCCGAGCAACCCCCTCCGCCCGTTCCGCCAGCCCCCACAACTCCGCCCGCAGCCGCGCCGCATCGGCGTTGTCCATGCCGGTTGCCGAGAGGAGGGTGTTCGGGACGAGGGCGGCGCGGTGTTGGAGGTCTTTGCCCAGGGGCGTGCAGGAGACGAGGATGGCGCGTTCGTCGTGGGGGGAGCGGGTGCGGTGGATGAGGCCGGCGGTTTCCATGCGTTTCAGGAGGGGGGACATGGTCCCGTAGTCCAGGTGGAGGGTGGAGAGGAGCTGTTTGACCGTGGTCTCGCCCTGGTCCCAGAGAGCCAGAAGGACCAGGTACTGGGGGTAGGTGAGGTTCAGCTCGTCCAGTAGGGGGCGGTAGGCCGCGGTCACTGCGCGCTGGGCGGCGTAGAGGGCGAAGCAGAGCTGGTCGTCCAGGTGCGTGGAGCCCTGGGTCTCCGGGTTCGTCACGCGCCCATTGTGGCGGAGCGGGGGTCGAAGCCGAACGGCAGCTCCAGGCGGTGGGTGCGCATCAGGTCGGGGTTCGACAGCACCTCCGCGGTGAGACCGTCCGCCGCGATCACGCCCTCGCTGAGGATCAGGGAACGGGTACACAACTCCAGCGCGTACGGCAGGTCGTGGGTGACCATGAGGACGGTGACGTCCAACGCGCGCAGGATGTCGGCGAGTTCACGGCGGGACGCGGGATCGAGGTTGGACGACGGCTCGTCCAGGACCAGGATCTCCGGGGACATCGCCAGCACCGTCGCCACGGCGACCCGTCGGCGCTGCCCGAAGGAGAGGTGATGCGGCGGACGGTCCTTGAACGCCCCCATCCCGACCTGTTCGAGGGCGTCGTCCACCACCTTCTCCAGCTCGGCGCCCTTCAGCCCCGCGGCGGCCGGGCCGAACGCGACGTCCTCCCGGACCGTCGGCATGAAGAGCTGGTCGTCGGGGTCCTGGAAGACGATGCCGACGCGGCGCCGGATCTCGGCCATGTGCCTTTTGCCGACGGGGAGTCCGGCGACCCGCACCTCACCCGCACCCCCGGTGAGGATGCCGTTCAGATGGAGCACGAGGGTGGTCTTGCCGGCCCCGTTCGGCCCCAGCAGGGCCACGCGTTCGCCGCGCGCGATGCTGAAGTCGACGCCGAACAGCGCCTGATGGCCGTCCGGATACGCGAACGCCAGGCCCGAGACCTCAAGTGAAGCTGTCACAGCACCCATCCCAGCAGACAGACCCCGAGTGCCGCGACCGGCAGGGCCAAGGCGTACGACCATTGCGCGCGCGAGGCGTCGACCTCGTCGATGACCGGCATCGACCCGGCGTACCCCCGGCTGACCATCGCGAGGTGCACCCGCTCACCCCGCTCGTAGGACCGGATGAACAGGGCGCCCGCGGACTTCGCGAGCACCCCCCAGTGCCGAACTCCCCGCGCCTCGAACCCCCTTGACTCCCGCGCGATCCGCATCCGGCGCATCTCGTCGGTGATGAGATCGCCGTACCGGATCATGAACGACGCGATCTGGACGAGCAGCCCGGGAAGCCGCAGCCGCTGCAACCCGAGCAGCAGCTCCCTCAACTCCGTTGTGGACGCGAGGAGTACGGACGCGGCGACCCCCAACGTCCCCTTGGCGAGCACGTTCCACGCCCCCCACAGCCCGCTCACGCTGAGGGACATCCCCAGCACCTCGACGCGTTCCCCCTCCGCCACGAACGGCATCAGCACCGCGAACGCGACGAACGGCACCTCGATCAGCAGCCTGCGCAGCAGGAACCCGGCGGGCACGCGCGCCTGGTACGCGACGACGCCCAGCAGCACCGCGTACACCCCGAACGCCCACATCGCCTCGCGCGGCGTCGACACCACGACCACCACGAACGCGAACACGGCCGCGAGCTTCGTGTGCGGCGGGAGTCCGTGCACCGGCGTGCGCCGCTTCAGGTAGAGCCGGTGGGCATGCCCGGCGCTCATAGGAACAACCCCTTTCAGACGCTCTCGGTACGACGCCTGCGCACCGCCCAGAACACCCCGGTCCCGGCGACGACCGTCGCGCTCACGCCGATCACCCCCGCGAGCCCGCCCGAAAGCCGCGCGCTCTCCACATCCTTGACCCCGTAGTCCGCCAACGGCGAGTCGGCGGCGGCGTGTTCCTCGACCTTGGTGTCAAGTCCGTTGTCCGCAGCGACCTTTTCGAGCCCGTCGGGGTTCGCCGACGCGTAGAAACTCACAACTCCCGCGAGCAGCAAGGAGGCTGCGAGCCCACCGAGCCACAGACCGCGCCGGGAGCCCGCCGACACCGACGCCGGCTCCCGCTCCCGCTCCGGCGAAGCGTCCACCAACTCCCCGCCCACCCGCAGCTTCAACGGCGCCCGCAACCCCCGAGCCCCGTACACCAGATCCGGCCGCACGGCGATCACCGCACCCACCGTCAGCGAGGTGATCACCGCCTCCCCGATCCCGATCAGCACATGCACCCCGACCATCGCCCCCGTGACCTTGCCGATCGACACGTCCGTCGTCCCGCCGATCGCGTACAGCAGCGTGAAGGCGCCGGCGGCGGCCGGTACGGAGAGCAGCGCGGCGACGAAGGACGCGGCGGTGACGCTGCGGCGCCCCCGGGGCAGCACCTTCACCAGGCCCCGGAAGACGGCGTAGGCGACGACGGTCGTCACGACCGCCATGTCCGTGATGTTGACGCCGAGGGCGGTGAGGCCGCCGTCCGCGAAGAGGATGCCCTGCATGAGGAGGACGACGGAGACACAGAGGACCCCTGTGTAGGGGCCGACGAGTATCGCCGCCAGGGCGCCTCCCAGGAGGTGTCCGCTCGTCCCGGCCGCGACCGGGAAGTTCAGCATCTGCACGGCGAAGATGAACGCCGCGACCAGCCCGGCCAGCGGAGCCGTCCGCTCGTCCAGTTCCTTGCGGGCGCCGCGCAGCGACACGGCGACCGCGGCTGCCGCGGCGACTCCGGTCACGGCGGAGGTCGGGGCGTCGATGAATCCGTCAGGTACATGCACGGTCCGATGATGTGGCCTGTTGCGAACGTCTTGCAAGAGCGGTCGGCAGGCAAAGTTTCAATACCGCTAATCGGAAAATATGCGACATTGGTAGGGGAAGTGGTCGCACAGCTTCCGTAAAGGTAACGCACCGTGAGGGGCTAGCCGATGTCGGTAGTCGAACAGTATGCGCAGGCTCACATCGTCACCGACGAGGACCGGATCGAAGAAGAGCGCGAGGCCGTACCCGTAGTACTCAGGTACGACCCCGACGACGATCCCCGTACGGTGCGCGTCGACGTTCCCGGCGCCCACCGCTGGACCGTCGCCCGCACCCTCCTGGAACAGGGACTACGCGCCCCCGCCGGTACCGGAGAGGTACGGGTATGGCCCTGCGGCCGAGTCCAGGCGGTGGTGGAGTTCCACTCCGCCCAGGGCGTCTCCGTCGTCCAGTTCGAGTCGAAGACGCTGGTCAGGTTCCTGCGCAGGACGTACGCCGAGCGCTAGGCCCCCCGCCGGGCGATAGCCCCCCGCCTCACCCCATCTTCAGCAGCGCGGCCACGATCGGCCCCGCCGTGTCCCCGCCGTGCCCGCCCGCCTGTACGACCCCCGCCGCCGCCAGATCCCCCGCGTACGCGGTGAACCACCCGTTCGGCTTGTCCTGCCCGTCCACCTCGGCCGACCCCGTCTTCGCCCCGAAGTTCCCGCTCATCCCGGACATCGCCTGAGCCGCCGTCCCGTACTGGGCGGTGTACTTCATCAGCTCACGCAACTGACTCAGGGTCGACGCGGACATCGTGCGCGACGCCTTCGCCAGCGTCCGCTTGTCGAAGTCGGGGGAGACCAGGTACGGCTGGTGGAACGTCCCGTCCCGCACGGTCGCCGCGACGGACGCCATGTTCATCGGGTTCATCCGCACGCCGCCCTGCCCGATCAGCGAGGCCGCCATCTGGGCGTTCTTCTGCACCGGCACCGCGCCGTCGAAGGTCGGCACGCCCACCGACCAGTTGTCCATGGAGAGCCCGAAGACCTGCTGCGCCTGCTGGGTCAGACTGTCGTTGTCCAACTCGGGCGCCTGGCTGATGAAAGCGGTGTTGCAAGAGCGCGCGAAGCTCGCCTTGAACGTGCCGTTCTTGATCTCGAACTCGTCGTCGTTCTGGAACTTCCAGCCGCCGTACGTGAAGAACTTCGGGCAGGGGTGCTCCTTGTCGGCGGACGCGAGCCCCTTCTCGATCAGCAGCGAGGACGTGATCACCTTCATCGTCGAACCCGGCGCGAGCGAGCCGAGGAAACCGACGTTGAAACCGTTTCCGCTGTTCGCGACGGCCAGGATCTCGCCGGTCGACGCCTTCACGACGACCACCGACGCCCGCTGCTTCGCGGCCACCTGCTTCTCGGCGGCGGCCTGCATCGCCGGGTTGATCGTCGTCTTCACCTCGCCCGGCGTGCCCAGGCTCAGCTCCAGGAGCGTCTTGTCCGACAGGTCCCGCTTCTTCGACGCCGCCCCGCGCGCGACGCGCAGCTCGACGCCCGCCTTGCCGCCCGCCTTCTTGCCGTACTTCTCGCGCAGGCCGTCCAGGACGCTCCCCAGCGAGGGGTACGCCTTCGCCGTCAGCTCCTTGCCCGCGCGGTCCAGCGCCTTCACCGGCGGGGTGCCGGACTCGCCGGTCACCAGGGTGTCGCCGTCCGAGAGGTCCGGGTGGACGATCGACGCGTGCCAGTCGACCTGCGGCTCGCCCGTCGTCGTGCTGCGGACGACCGTCAGCGCGCTCGCGTACGCCAGCGGCTTGCTCACGCCCTCGTACGCCACCATCCCCTTCACGGCGAACGGCACCTTCGCGCCGGCCGCCGGGCCCGGGGTGAGGGTCGCGCCCGTGATGTGCGCGTCCTTCGTGTACGCCGTGAGCAGCGCCGTCGCCGCCTTCACGTCGTCCGTCGCGGCTGCCGCCCGCGCGACCTCGCCCCGCTGCCAGGCGGTCAGGAACGCCGCCGACGTCTTCGTCACCTCGGCCGGGGTCAGGGGGCCCGTCTTGATCTTCGGCTTGCCGTCGGAGGACGAGGACGACGCCGTCGGGCCGCTCTCGGCCGCCGCGCCGCCGCCGTACAGCGCGTACACGCCGAAGGCGGCGCCGCCGACCACCACGGCGGCCATCCCGCCGACGACGGCCGGGCGCCGCTTGCTCCCGCGCGTCTCCTCGACGCGCCTTCTCTTGCCCACGTACGTGACCTCCGAGCTCCCCGGGGACCCCACTGCCTCACTCACCCCAACGACGGCGACCAGCCTAGGGTCCCCTTCTGCCCGGGTGATGTCCCTGTGACCTCAGCCACCCGTCCGTAGCGGGGTTGTGACAACTGGGGCGGGTAGGACATGTGTTCACCGTAGGGGCCGGTGATTTCCGGCGGGAAGCGTTTTCGGGAACGCGTCCCCAGGGTGGGGGTTTCTGCTATCGCGCCCCGGTAGCAGGGAGGTTGTCAGCCGAAAGGCGACATGGCGTCCTCACCCCGCGCGCAGCACACTCGCCACGATCGGCCCCGCCGCGTCCACCCCGTGCCCCCCGCCCTGCACCATCGCCGCGGCGGCCACGTCGTCGCGGTACGCCGTGAACCAGCTGTCGGACGTGGCGTTCCCGTCGCTCTCCGCAGAGCCGGTCTTCGCGCCGATGGTGCCGGAGAGGCCGGACATGACGTTCTGCGCGGTGCCGCTGACGGCCGTCTGGCGCATCATCGCGCGGAGTTGGCGGGAGGTGCTGTCCGACAGGCCCTGCGCGGTGGCGAGTTGGCGCTGCTCGACCGAGAGGGGGACGAGGATCGGCTGGCGGAAGGTGCCGGTCTTCGCGGTGGCGGTGACGGACGCCAGGTTGAGGGGGTTCAGCTGGACCTTGCCCTGCCCGATGAGGTTCGCGGCCTTGTCGGGGCCGGAGACGGCCGGGACGGAGCCGTCGGCCGTGGCGATGCCGATGGCCCAATTCCCTTGCCCGAGGCCGAACTTGTCCTGCGCCTCACGGGTGAGGGAGTCGTCCGCGAGGTCGTCGGTGAACTTGATGAAAGCGGTGTTGCAAGAGCGCGCGAAGCTGCCCGCCAGCGTGGCGCCCTCGTCGGGCTCCATCCCCTTGAGGTTGCTGAACGTCTGCCCCTCCCACATCGCGGTCGGCGTGCACGGCGCGGGCCCGTTCGAGGTGGTCAGCTTGTTGTCGATGAGCGTCGCGGCGGTCACGATCTTCATCGTCGACCCCGGCGGACGCGCCCCCTGCACGGCCGCGTTGAAGCCGTCCGCGCGGTTGTTGGCGATCGCGAGGATCTCCCCGGTGCTGGGCTTGAGCGCGACGACCGACGACTCCCCGTACTTCTTCACGGCGCTCTCCGCCGCCGCCTGCACCTCGGCGCTGAGCGTCGTCCGCACCTTCCCCGGCTTGCCCTCGGACAGCGTCACCAGCGTCTTGTCCGGCACCCCCTCGGTGGCGGACCGCACGACCAGCTCCACCCCCGCCGTCCCGCCCGCCTCGGCGCCGAACCGCGACCGCAGTTGATCGAGCACCGCCCCCAGCGACGGGTACGCGTCCTTCGTCAGCACCTTCCCGTCCCGGTCCACGGCCTCCACCGCCGGCCGCGACCCCGCCGTCACCAGCGTGTCCGTGGCGCTCGTCAGCGCCGGATGCACCACCGTCGGCTTCCAGTCCACCAGCGCCTTCCCGGTCGTGACACCGCGGACGACGGTGAGGCTGCTGCTGTACGTCAGCGGCTTCGAGACCCCGTCGAACGACACCGTCGCGTCGACCCGGTAGGGGACCGTGAACCCCGAGACCCGGCCCGGCGTGATCTTCACCCCGCCGATGTGCGCCTCGGTGCCGTACGCCGTGAACGCGGGCCCCGCGACACCGGCGTCGTTGGTCAGTCCCGCCGCGACGCCGGCCTCCCCCTTCTCCCAGGCGGCGAAGAACGCCTTCGCGGTCTCCTTGACCTCACTCCCGCTGGGCGGCCCGGTCCTCACCGGCGCCGGCCCCTTCGCCGTCGACCCGCCCCCCACCGCCGACAGCAGGTTGTACGCCCCGTACCCGGCCCCGCCCACCATCACGGCGAACACCGACCCGACGACGGCGACCTTGACCCCCTTGGACATACCGCTTCCTTCCCCGTTCCCCGTTTTGAACGCGCTCAAAAAGCGCCCTCCGGATCGCACTGTAAGCGGCTGGAGGGGGTCGTGTGACCACTGCTTCCGGAAACTTGTCCGAACGGAGACGGGTCGGCGGGTGCGCCTCACGTATCCGGCGTCCAGCACCCGCACCGCGCGTCGAACGGGCTAGCCCCGCGGTACCCCAGGACCCCCGCGAGAGCTACCTCGGCTCATACCCACGTATCCATCCACATCCGAGCCCGCCAGTCGTCCATCGGCACCGCCGTCCCCGTGTACAGCGGCCAGAAGTAGATGAAGTTCCACGCGATGAGCAGCACCAGCACCCCCGCCCCCGTCGCGCCGATCACCCGGCGGTTGTCGGAGGAGCCCGGTGGGCCGGCGAGGGCGCCGATCAGCAGGGCGACGGCCAGGCAGAGGAAGGGGAGGAAGACGTCGGCGTAGAAGAAGAAGATCGTGCGCTCCTGGTACATGAACCAGGGGAGGTAACCGGCGGCGACGGCGCCCGCGATGGCGCCCGCGCGCCAGTCGCGGCGGAAGAACCAGCGCCACAGGACGTACAGGACGGCGAAGCACGCGGCCCACCACAGGAGGGGGGTGCCAAGCGCCAGGACCTCGCGGGGGCATTTCTCCGCGGCGCTCGCGGGGCAGCCGTCCGTGCCGGGGGAGGGGGTCTCGTAGAAGAAGGAGACGGGGCGGCCGAGGACGAGCCAGCTCCACGGGTTGGACTGGTAGGAGTGCGGCGAGGTGAGGTGCGTGTGGAACTTGTACACCTCGTGCTCGTAGTGCCACAGGCTGCGCAGCCAGTCGGGCAGCAGCCACGTCCAGGTGCCGCCCTTGCCGTCGGTGGCGGCCCAGTTGCGGTAGTAGCCGCCGGAGCCGTCCGAGGGGGAGAGGATCCAGCCGGTCCAGGAGACCAGGTAGGTCACGAGTACTACGGGTACGGTCGCGACGAACGCGTACCCGGTGTCGTACCTGAGGACCGCGTGGTAGGGATTCCGCGCGCCCGCCACCTTCCGTGAACCGACGTCCCACAGCAGGGCCATGACGATGAACGCGGCCATGAAATACAGGCCGTTCCACTTCGTCCCGATCGCCAGGCCCAGCATCAGACCGGCCGCCCAGCGCCACGGCCGCCACCCCAGCCGCAGGTGATCGCCGACGGCGGCGTCCGGACGGCAGCGGCCGTCCGCGTCCCGCGTCAGCGCGGCGGCGAGCCGCTCCCGCGCCTTGTCCCGGTCGACGACGAGACAGCCGAACGCGGCGAGCACGAAGAACATCAGCACGCCGTCGAGCAGTGCCGTGCGGCTCATCACGAAGTGCAGACCGTCGACGGCCATCAGTGCGCCCGCGAGGCACCCGAGGAACGTCGAGCGCATCAGCCGCCGCCCGATCCGGCACAGCAGCAGCACCGACAGCGTGCCGAGCAGCGCGGTCATGAACCGCCAGCCGAAGGGGTTGAAGCCGAACATCAGCTCACCGAGCCCGATGACGTACTTCCCGACCGGCGGGTGGACGACGTACGAGGCGTCGGTGGGAACCGGCACGTGGCCGTTCGAGTTCAGGATCAACTGGTTGGCGTTTTTGTCCCAGTTGACCTCGAAACCGCGGTGGACGAGAGCCCACGCGTCCTTCGCGTAGTACGTCTCGTCGAATATCACCGCCTTCGGACTGCCCAGGTTCCAGAACCTCAGCAGCCCCGCGAGCAGCGTCACCAGCAGCGGCCCGACCCACGCCGACCAGCGCGTCAGCCACGCGGACAACTGGTAGGAGACGCCGAGCGACTGCCACAGCCGGGGGCTCGGCTCGGCGTACGGCGGCACCAGCCGCTCCCGTACGTCCGCCCCGGGCCGCCCCGCGTACCCGAACCGGCGCAGCCGCTGCCGCCAGCCCACTCCCTCGTCCGGGGCGGGCTGAGCGGGCCGGTGGTCCGTGGAGTCCGTGGAGGACGCGGTACTGGTCACCGCGCCATCGTAGGGAACGCCTCTGTGTGAGTCCCGCGCATGGACAACTGCGAGGATGGAATCGTGACACCGACACCCGGAACCCTCGTCCTCGCCGGCACCCCCATCGGAGACATCACCGACGCCCCGCCCCGGCTCGCCCGTGAGCTCGCGGAGGCCGATGTGATCGCCGCCGAGGACACGCGGCGGCTGCGTCGGCTCACCCAGGCGCTCGGGGTGACCCCTGGGGGGCGGGTGGTGTCGTACTTCGAGGGGAACGAGTCGGCTCGTACTCCGGAGCTGGTGGAGGAGCTGGTAGGGGGTGCGCGGGTGCTACTTGTGACCGATGCGGGGATGCCGTCCGTGTCGGACCCCGGGTACCGGCTGGTGGCCGCCGCCGTAGAGCAGGACGTCAGGGTGACGGCCGTCCCTGGTCCTTCCGCCGTACTCACCGCCCTCGCGCTCTCCGGGCTGCCCGTCGACCGGTTCTGTTTCGAGGGGTTCCTGCCGCGCAAGGCGGGCGAGCGGCTCACGCGGCTGCGGGACGTCGCCGAGGAGCGCCGGACCCTCGTCTACTTCGAGGCCCCGCACCGGCTGGACGACACCCTCGCCGCGATGGCCGAGGTGTTCGGCGCGGAACGCCGGGCGGCCGTCTGCCGGGAGCTGACCAAGACGTACGAGGAGGTCCGGCGCGGGGGGCTCGGGGAGCTGGCGGAGTGGGCGGCCGAGGGCGTGCGGGGAGAGATCACCGTCGTCGTGTCGGGGGCGCCCGAGAAGGGGGCTCAGGAGTTGGACGCCGGGGAGCTGGTGCGGCGGGTGCAGGTGCGGGAGGCGGCGGGGGAGCGTCGTAAGGAGGCGATCGCGGCCGTCGCCGTGGAGGCGGGGATCGCGAAGCGGGTCGTGTTCGACGCGGTCGTCGCGGCCAAGCACGGAGGCTGACGGCGGCTGACGGATACCGCCCGTTTTATGCCGTCCTGCGCTTTACGCTTCGGCAAAGCCGTATCTCCAAAAGCAAAGCTCAGACACCCCTTCCGGCTCCTTTGGTAAGGAAACGCCAAATCGCGTCCAACAAAGAACAGGGCAGGTGCCGAGGGGGCGTTCCGAGGCGTCCACTGGACCAGGGACGCACCGTACGTCCCTGGTCCAGCGGAACGACGAGGAGCTGGCATGAGCGAGTTCTCAGGGCACAACGGCCTGCGTGACGGAGCGACGGCCGTGGTCAACGAGTCCTACTCCTTCGCCTGCATGCGCTGCGGGCACGGCTGGGAGCAGTCGTACGAGATCGAGCACCACACCGACGCGGACGGCCACCAGTTCGTGATGTACGTCGCGGAGGGCAAGGTCGTCCCCTCGCCCCTCTCCCGCCCGACGTGCCAGAACTGCGACGCGCACCTGGTCCGCATCATGCGCGCCGGCCAGGTCTCCTCCGTGCGGGAGGCCGCCCGCCGCCCGCACAAGGTGCCGGTGGCACGCACAGCGCCCCCGGCTCCGGACGACGCCGTCCCGGCCGAACCCCACCACTGGCACCTCTCCGACCTCCTGCACCCTTTCCGCAAGGCGAGCTGACACCCGGGGCGTGCCCCGGTCCGGCTTCCGTAGGATCGGGGCATGCCTTCGAACGACGCGGACGGCAAGAACGCCGCCCCGCCCCTCCCGGAACCCCTCCGTGTCCAGGTCGCGGACTCCCACACCCACCTCGACATGCAGTCGGGCACGGTCGAGGAGGCCCTCGCGAAGGCCGCGTCCGTCGGCGTGACGACGGTCGTCCAGGTCGGCTGCGACGTCCGCGGCTCCCGCTGGGCGGCGGAGACGGCCGCCGCCTACGACGCCGTCCACGCGGCCGTCGCCCTGCACCCCAACGAAGCGCCCCGCATCGTCCACGGCGACCCCGACGGCTGGTCCCGCCAAGGCGCGCGCCGCCCCGGTGGCCGGGCCGCCCTCGACGAGGCGCTGGCCGAGATCGACCGCCTCGCCGCCCTCCCGCACGTCAAGGGCGTCGGCGAGACCGGCCTCGACTACTTCCGCACGGGCCCGGAGGGCAAGGAGTCCCAGGAGGCCTCCTTCCGCGCCCACATCGAGATCGCCAAACGCCACGACAAGGCCCTCGTCATCCACGACCGCGAGGCCCACGAGGACGTCCTGCGCATCCTGAAGGAAGAGGGCGCCCCCGACCGCACCGTCTTCCACTGCTACTCCGGCGACGCCGACATGGCCGCCCTCTGCGCCCGCGCCGGCTACTTCATGTCCTTCGCGGGCAACGTCACCTTCAAGAACGCCCAGCCCTTGCGGGACGCCGTCGCGGTGGCCCCCCTCGAACTCCTCCTCGTCGAAACAGACGCCCCCTTCCTCACCCCGGCTCCCTACCGTGGACGCCCCAACGCGCCCTACCTGATTCCGGTGACCGTGCGGGCGATGGCCGAGGTGCGGGGGATCGACGAGGATGCGCTGGCTACGGCGCTGGGGGCGAACACGGCTCGGGCGTTCGGTTACTGACGGCCGGCGGACCAGAAGGGGTCGTCGATGTTGGGGGCGGGTGTTTTCCGCTCGTAGTAGTCCTGCCCGGCGGCCGTGGTCTTGGGTCTGGCGATGTCGGACTTCTTCGCACACGGGGTCGTGACCTCGAAGAAGAACTGACCTTCGCTGCCGACAACGACCCCAGGGCGATATCCGTCAGGGGTTTCCGCGAAGATCGCCGGGTATTCCTTGCTCGGATTGACGCTGGTTATTTTGTATCCGCTCTTCTTCCACTGCCGCTCCACCACCCCGAGCAGCTCACCCCTGCGCTCCGCCGAGACTTTGGTCATGACGGCGGCTCTACGAGTGACCGTCCCAATACCGTGGCTGTACCCCAGAGCGTCGATGCAGAGCATGTCGGTGGATGTCTGATGGGTCCACCGCAAGGTCGGGGCAACAGATGAAAGCGTCCTCCGGACGATCTGGTCGGCCGATTCGGCGGCCTGCTGCATGGTCACCTTGCGAGCTTCCTTTTCGGAATCGCCGAAGCTTCCGGCGCAGCCGGAAACGGAAAGAGCGAAGGTGATGGTGCAGGCGAATATCGATCGAAGCTTCAACGGGGTGCCTCAGTCGTGAGGGAGTCGGATTTACCAAGGCTACGGACGAACGCGCCGCGGAACGTCCGTACCTTCGCTCAAGTCGGCCCTGAGTACCTGTGCCTACTCGCGCCGACGTGCGGTCGGTCCCAGTGGTGGTTCCCGCCGTCCTCCGCAAGGCCGTACACCACCCGAACGCCACCCCCCGTAGCCGCGCCGCTTTGGAGAGTAACCGTCGACCCGCTAGGTTCTGTGGGCCCGATTGACCACCGGCCTCTGGAGTGTGTCGGCGTGAGCGGTTCGCAGTACACGTACGCACCGCAGTACGAGCCTCCTGCGGCGGAGGACGACTATCCGGGCGGCCAGTCTTTTTCGCCGCAGGCTCCTCCGTACGGCGGTGAGACGCCGTACGGCACCGTGCCTTCCCAGGGTGCCCCCGCCTTTCCCCGCCAGGCCGGTGCCCGGCGGAAGGCGGCGCGGCGGAAGAAGGCGAAGGGGGCGGAGTCGACGGTTCGGCGGCTGCTGCCGCAGGCCCTGGTCGTCGCGTTCCTCGCGGGCGGTACCAGCGCGTTCGTCGCGCAGGACAAGGCGGTGGAGCTGACCGTCGACGGCACGCCCCGCACCCTGCACACCTTCGCCGACGACGTCACGGAGCTGCTGGCCGAGGAGGGGGTCGAGGTCGGGGAGCACGACCTCGTCGTCCCCGCGCCCGGCGAGGAACTCGCCAGTGGGGACGAGGTCACCGTGCACTACGGCCGCCCGGTGCGGCTCACTCTCGACGGCACCCGTCGTGAGGTGTGGACGACGGCGCGGACGGTCGCCGGGGCGCTGAAGCAGCTCGGGGTCCGGGCGGAGGGGGCGTACATCTCGGCGTCACGGTCGCAGCGGATCGGCCGCGCGGGGCTCGCGCTGGACGTGCGGACGGAGCGGTCGGTCACGGTGCTGGCGGACGGGCGGGCCCGGACGATCCGGACGAACGCGGCGACCGTGCGGGAGGCGGTCGAGGCGGCCGGGATCACGCTGTCCGGGCAGGACACGACCTCTGTGGCGCCGGGGAGCTTCCCCAGGGACGGGCAGACCGTCACCGTGCTGCGGATCACCGGTACCAGGGAGGTACGGGAGGAGCCGGTGCCGTTCGACGTGGTGCGGACCGAGGACCCGTCACTCTTCAAGGGGACGGAGGTCGTGGAGCGGGCGGGGGAGGTGGGGCTGCGGCGGGTGACGTACGCGCTGCGGACCGTCAACGGGGTGCGGCAGAAGCCGAAGCGGGTGCGGGTGGAGGTCGTACGGGAGGCCAGTCCTCAGGTCGTACGGGTGGGGAGCAAGCCGCTGCCCACGTCCGTCGCCGGTGCCGACGGGCTGAACTGGGGTGGTCTCGCCGCGTGCGAGTCCGGGGGGCGGCCCGACGCCGTCGACCCCTCCGGGACGTACGGGGGGCTGTACCAGTTCGACACCCGGACCTGGCAGAGCCTCGGCGGGAGCGGCCGGCCGCAGGACGCCTCGGGGTCCGAACAGACGTACCGGGCCAAGAAGTTGTACGTGCGGCGGGGGGCGAGTCCGTGGCCGCACTGCGGTGCGCGGCTGCACGGGTAGTACCTGGGACCGGGAAGGGGGGGTGGTACCTGGGACCGACACCCGGCCCACCCCCGTAACCTTGTCCCGTGACCAGCCCCCTCCCCGATGCCCTCCTCGGTCCCGCCGACATCCGTGAGCTCGCCGCCGTCCTCGGTGTGCGGCCCACCAAGCAGCGCGGCCAGAACTTCGTCATCGACGCCAACACCGTCCGCCGGATCGTCCGGACCGCCGACGTCCGCGCGGACGACGTCGTCGTCGAGGTCGGTCCTGGTCTCGGGTCGCTCACGCTGGCCCTGCTGGAGGCCGCCGACCGGGTGACGGCGGTGGAGATCGACGACACCCTCGCGAGCGCGCTGCCCGCGACGATCGCCGCGCGGATGCCGGACCGCGCCGAGCGGTTCGCGCTGGTGCACTCCGACGCGATGCAGGTCACCGAACTCCCGGGGCCCGCCCCGACCGCGCTGGTCGCGAACCTGCCGTACAACGTCGCCGTCCCGGTCCTGCTGCACATGCTGGACACCTTCCCGACCATCGAGCGCACCCTCGTCATGGTCCAGTCGGAGGTCGCCGACCGCCTCGCCGCGCCCCCCGGCTCGAAGGTGTACGGCGTCCCCTCGGTGAAGGCCAACTGGTACGCCGACGTCAAGCGGGCCGGCGCGATCGGCCGCAACGTCTTCTGGCCGGCGCCGAACGTGGACAGCGGACTGGTCTCCCTCGTCAAGCGGGCCGAGCCGATCAAGACGACCGCCACCCGCCGCGAGGTCTTCGCGGTCGTCGACGCGGCCTTCGCCCAGCGCCGCAAGACCTTGCGGGCCGCACTCGCCGCCTGGGCGGGGTCGGCCGCCGC
>NZ_JBTYMC010000036.1:0-35423 GCF_054880855.1 Streptomyces sp. S6
CGAGGTCGGTGATGCCCATGGCGTACGCGACGATCGAGCCGGCCGCGGAGCCTCGGCCGGGGCCGACGGCGATGCCCTGGCTCTTGGCCCACATGATGAAGTCGGCGACGAGTCGACGACGAGGCCGAGGAGACCGGTTCGCGCCGTCCCCGCCGCCGCGGTGGCCGCCGCCGTCGCCGGGGTGAGGCGTTCGAGGAGGAGTCCGACGAGCTGGCCGCCGAGCAGGCGGAGCAGGACGCGGAGGACACCGCCGAGCAGGAGAACGAGGACGACGCGGACGGCGAGGAGGAGTCCAGCGGCTCCACCGCCGGGTCGCGCCGCCGGCGTCGTCGGCGTCGTCGGGCCGGGGACTCCGGTGGGGACGTCGAGCACAGCGACGGCGACCCCGAGCGGACCGTCGTCAAGGTGCGTGAGCCGCGTAAGCAGGCCGAGCCGTCGGACGAGGTGCAGTCCATCAAGGGCTCCACGCGTCTGGAGGCGAAGAAGCAGCGCCGGCGTGAAGGGCGTGAGCAGGGGCGTCGGCGGGTGCCGATCATCACGGAGGCCGAGTTCCTGGCCCGCCGTGAGGCCGTCGAGCGCGTCATGGTCGTCCGGCAGAGCCACGAGCGGACGCAGATCGGGGTCCTTGAGGACAACGTGCTCGTCGAGCACTACGTCAACAAGGAGCAGTCGACGTCGTACGTCGGCAACGTCTACCTCGGCAAGGTCCAGAACGTGCTGCCCTCCATGGAGGCCGCGTTCATCGACATCGGCAAGGGGCGCAACGCCGTCCTGTACGCCGGTGAGGTCAACTTCGAGGCGCTGGGGATGGCGAACGGGCCCCGGCGTATCGAGTCCGCGCTGAAGTCCGGGCAGTCCGTGCTCGTGCAGGTCACGAAGGACCCGATCGGGCACAAGGGCGCGCGTCTGACCAGTCAGGTCTCGCTGCCGGGGCGCTACCTCGTGTACGTCCCCGAGGGCTCGATGACCGGCATCAGCCGCAAGCTGCCCGACACCGAGCGGGCCCGGCTGAAGACGATCCTCAAGAAGATCGTCCCCGAGGACGCGGGCGTCATCGTGCGCACGGCGGCCGAGGGGGCCAGCGAGGACGAGCTGCGCCGTGACGTCGAGCGGCTCCAGGCGCAGTGGGAGGAGATCCAGAAGAAGGCCAAGACCGGCAACGCGCCCGCGCTGCTGTACGGCGAGCCCGACATGACCGTCCGGGTCGTGCGGGACATCTTCAACGAGGACTTCTCCAAGGTCGTCGTCAGCGGTGACGAAGCCTGGCAGACGATCCACGGATACGTGTCGCACGTCGCGCCGGACCTCGCCGGGCGGCTGTCGCGGTGGACGTCCGAGGTGGACGTCTTCGCGACGTACCGGATCGACGAGCAGCTCGCGAAGGCGCTGGACCGGAAGGTGTGGCTGCCGAGCGGGGGCTCGCTGGTCATCGACCGGACCGAGGCGATGGTCGTCGTCGACGTCAACACCGGGAAGTTCACCGGGCAGGGCGGGAACCTCGAAGAGACCGTCACGCGCAACAACCTGGAGGCGGCCGAGGAGATCGTCCGGCAGCTGCGGCTGCGGGACCTCGGCGGGATCATCGTCATCGACTTCATCGACATGGTTCTGGAGTCGAACCGGGATCTCGTGCTGCGGCGCCTCCTTGAGTGCCTGGGCCGGGACCGGACGAAGCACCAGGTCGCCGAGGTGACGTCGCTGGGGCTCGTGCAGATGACGCGTAAGCGGGTCGGGCAGGGGCTGCTTGAGTCCTTCTCCGAGACGTGCGTGCACTGCAACGGGCGGGGGGTCATCGTGCACCTCGACCAGCCGTCGGCGTCCGGGGGCGGCGGGAAGCGGAAGAAGCGGGGGCGGGGTGGGGACGAGCACGAGCATGAGCACGTGGTCGAGACCGTTGCCATGCCGGCGCCGGTGCCGTTCGCCCAGGAGAGCATCGAGGAGAGTGTCGCGGAGGTCGCCGCCGAGGTGGCCGCGCCGGTTGCTCTGCCTGCGCCCGAGTTCGAGCCTGACGAGGAGTTGTTCAGCAGTGTGGCCGAGGCCGAGGCTGCCGCTTCTCGGGGGCGGGGGCGTCGGCGGGCCAGCCGTCGGGTGTCCTCGCCGGGCGGGGCTGCGCGGCGGGGGCGCGAGGAGGCGGTGAGTGAGGCGGTTCCGGCCGCTGAGGTCGTCGCCGATCCGGTGGCTGTCGAGGATCCGGTGGCGCCGGTCGTCGAGGTGGTCGAGGAGGCAGCGGCTCCTGTCGTGGTCGAGGAGACTGTCGGGCGTCCGCGTCGGCGGGCCACTCGGAAGGCGTCCGCGCCGGCCGGGTCGCCTGCGGGGGCCGAGGCTGCTGTGGTGACGGTGGTCGAGGCGTCCGCGCCGGTCGCGGTGGCCGAGGTCGCTGAAGCCGCCGAGGTCGCTGAGGTCGTCGAGGAGCCGGTCGCGGCGCCTGCGCGTCCGCGTCGGCGGGCCGTGCGGGAGGTTGCGGCGCCGAGTTCCTCCGAAGAGGCGGCGGTCGTGGTGGTGCCGGCTGTGGTCGAGGCGGAAGCCGAGGCTGAGGCTGAGGCGCCGGTCAAGAAGACCGCTGCGCGGAAGACCGCGAAGAAGGCCACGGCCAAGAAGGCGGCCACCGCTACCGCCAAGAAGACGGCCGCCAAGAAGACGACCACGGCTGCGAAGAAGACCGCGGCCAAGAAGACGACGGCCAAGAAGGCGACGAGCAAGGCTGCGGCGAAGAAGACCGCCGCGGCTGAGCAGGCGGCTGCGCCGTCGGTGTCCGCGTCGGCTTCCGCTGACGAGAGCTGAGTCGTTCGGCCCGGCATCTCCTGTGGAGCGAGTTTGCTTCGCAGGGGGTGCCGGGCTTTGTCGTGGGGCGGCTGCGGGTCGGATGTGGCTGATCGCGCAGTTCCCCGCGCCCCTAAAAGACTTCGGGTGCGGCGCCGTTGTGGTTGGTCGTGCTCGCGTGGTGGGGCCGCAGATCAGATACAGCCCAGCGCCCCTGACGGCGTTGCCCGGGTCCGGTATCGAAAGCTTGCTCCGTGTCCCTGAAGAACCTTGTCCGCGCCCAGCGCTGAAAGCTTGCCCTGTGTTCCTGGGGGGTGATGCTCGGGCGTCTGTTCAGGAAATGGCCCCTGCCGCCCATGCCACACCGTCCCTCCCCAGCCCGGTTTGACCGCAGCGGAGCGTTTCTCGTAGCCTGGGGCGTCGGCGTGTCAATGGGCATGCCACATCCCCGTAAACCTTTCTTCCTTCCGGGCGCGGCTCGTGACCGGGAGAGGCTGGCTGTGTTCGTGACCGGTCGGCTGGACTGCGGGGGTGCCGTTCCCGAGCGAGAGAGTGAGATCCGCGTGTACGCCATCGTGCGCAGCGGTGGTCGCCAGCACAAGGTTGCTGTCGGCGACATCGTTGAGGTTGACAAGATTTCCACTGCCAAGGTTGGCGACACGGTCGAGCTCTCGACCCTGCTCGTTGTCGACGGCGAGGCCGTCACCAGCGACCCGTGGGTGCTGGCCGGCATCAAGGTCCAGGCCGAGGTCGTGGACCACCACAAGGGTGTCAAGATCGACATCCTGCGCTACAAGAACAAGACCGGCTACCGCCGTCGCCAGGGTCACCGTCAGCAGTACACGGCGATCAAGGTCACGTCCATCCCGACGGCCGCGAAGTAAAGAGGGACTGAGCAATGGCACACAAGAAGGGCGCATCGTCCACCCGGAACGGTCGCGACTCCAATGCCCAGCGGCTCGGCGTGAAGCGCTTCGGCGGTCAGGTCGTCAACGCTGGTGAGATCCTGGTCCGTCAGCGCGGCACGCACTTCCACCCGGGTTCGGGTGTGGGTCGTGGCGGCGACGACACGCTGTTCGCCCTCCAGCCCGGTTCGGTGCAGTTCGGCACCTACCGTGGCCGCAAGGTCGTGAACATCGTTCCGGTCGCTGCCTGAAGCGGCTGATCGGAAGCTTTCGCGAGGCGGACCTCACTTCCCGGTCGGGAAGGCGGGTCCGCCTTTCGCGTGTTAGTACAAAGGCATACTCGTACGATTCTGGAGGCACCCCATGACCACCTTCGTGGACCGCGTCGAACTGCATGTCGCCGCGGGTAACGGAGGTCACGGCTGTGCCTCCGTCCACCGTGAGAAGTTCAAGCCCCTCGGCGGGCCCGACGGCGGCAACGGCGGACGCGGCGGCGACGTGATCCTCACGGTCGACCAGTCCGTGACGACGCTCCTCGAATACCACCACTCCCCGCACCGCAAGGCCACGAACGGCAAGCCGGGCGAGGGCGGCAACCGCTCCGGCAAGGACGGCCAGGACCTCGTCCTGCCGGTCCCGGACGGCACCGTCGTCCTGGACCGCGCCGGCAACGTCCTCGCGGACCTCGTCGGCCACGGCACCTCGTACGTCGCCGCGCAGGGCGGCCGGGGCGGTCTCGGGAACGCGGCGCTGTCGTCGGCCCGCCGCAAGGCGCCCGGGTTCGCGCTGCTGGGCGTGCCGGGGGATCTCGGTGAGATCGTCCTGGAGCTGAAGACCGTCGCGGACGTCGCGCTGGTCGGGTACCCGAGTGCGGGGAAGTCCTCGCTGATCTCGGTGCTGTCGGCGGCGAAGCCGAAGATCGCCGACTATCCGTTCACCACCCTCGTCCCCAACCTCGGTGTCGTGACGGCCGGTTCGACCGTCTACACGATCGCCGACGTCCCCGGCCTGATCCCCGGCGCCAGCCAGGGCAAGGGGCTCGGCCTGGAGTTCCTCCGCCACGTCGAGCGGTGCAGCGTCCTCGTGCACGTCCTCGACACCGCGACGCTGGAGTCCGAGCGCGACCCGCTGTCCGACCTCGACACCATCGAGGAAGAGCTCCGGCAGTACGGCGGCCTCGACAACCGCCCCCGGATCGTCGTCCTCAACAAGACGGACATCCCCGACGGCAAGGACCTCGCGGAGATGGTCCGGCCCGACCTTGAGGCGCGCGGCTACCAGGTCTTCGAGGTGTCCGCCGTCGCCCACCTCGGTCTGCGTGAACTCTCCTTCGCCCTCGCGGAGTTGGTGGGCAACGCACGCGCCGCCAAGCCGAAGGAGGAGGCGACCCGCATCGTCATCCGTCCCAAGGCCGTGGACGACGCCGGCTTCACGGTCGTCCGCGAGGAGGACGGCCTCTTCCGCGTCCGGGGCGAGAAGCCCGAGCGCTGGATCCGCCAGACCGACTTCAACAACGACGAGGCCGTCGGCTACCTCGCCGACCGCCTCAACCGCCTCGGCGTCGAGACCGAGC
Source organism: Streptomyces sp. S6 (assembly GCF_054880855.1). NCBI lineage: Bacteria > Bacillati > Actinomycetota > Actinomycetes > Kitasatosporales > Streptomycetaceae > Streptomyces > Streptomyces sp. S6. The sequence continues at coordinate 5,239 of NZ_JBTYMC010000036.1, forward strand.
TCCTCAAGGCCGGCGCCCGCTCCGGCGACGGCGTCGCCATCGGGCCCGAGGACAACGCGGTCGTCTTCGACTGGGAGCCGACGGTCATGGCCGGCGCGGAGATGCTCGGCCGCCGAGGCGAGGACCACCGCTTCGACGCCCCCCGCCCCGCGACGCAGCGCCGCCGCGACAAGCAGGCGGAACGGGACGAGGCGGCGGAGGAGTTCGAGGGCTTCGAGCCGTTCTGAGCCACGCCGCTGTTCTGATCCACGTCGGCAATACAGAGGGCCCGCCCACTTTCCCCAAGGGGACGGTGGGCGGGCCCTCGTCGTGCGGAGTGCTCAGCCTCAGGCGACCGGCTCCGGTGAAGCCTTCTTCGGCTCCTCCGGCCTGACCGCCTCCGCGGCGCTCTTCGCAGCCGGTTCGGCCACCGCGGCCTCCGCACCGCGCCCCCACTTGGGCCGAGCCGCCAGCAGCGGGATCGTCATGATGCCCAGGAACATCGGGGCGAACATGTAGCGGGCGAGAGGTGCCGGGTTGGCGGCGACGACTGTCAGTTGGAGGGCCAGCGGGATGGCCAGCATGCCGATCGGGGACCAGGAGCGCTGGCGGCGGGAGAAGGCGTAGAAGACGGCGTAGGCGGCGTAGCACCAGAAGGCGCCGCGGAAGAGGAGCCACTGGAGCTGGGGGGCCTTGCTGGCCTTCCAGGTCAGGTAGGCGGCGTCGTGGAGGGTGTCGCTGAGGGGGCGGATGTGCAGCTTGGCCCGGTAGGGGCTGTCGCGCATCTCGGGGTTCCAGTTGGCCCAGCCGAAGAGGTTCTTCGGCACGGACGGCGTGGAGATCAGCGTGTTGCCGTCCATCGAGGCGGGCCCGGGGAAGATGCCCCACGCGATCTGCGACCGGCACAGCCGCGCGCCGATCATCAGGTCCGGGGTCCGCTTGGCGACCTTGCCCCACAGCTCCAGCAACTGGTCGTTGAGCTCGGCGGCCTTCTCACGGTTCATGGGCTTGCGCATCGCCCAGTCCGCGTTCCAGCAGTTCGCCGCCCGCCCGCTCCAGTGCGACAGCGGAGCGACCTCGGCCATCAGCTTCTTGTCGGCGGCGGTGAACGTCCACGGCTTCTCGCCGTACACGACCGCGATGTCCGCGTAGTTGAGGGCGTACACCTGGTCCTTGGTCGGCGTCTTGACGCCGAGCGCGGGATAGATGACGAGCTGGAGGGCCGCGGCGATCACTGCCGGGATGACCGTCGCGACGAGTATCGCGCGCCGCATCTTCGGCAGCACCAGCAGCAGCACCGGGCAGGCGATGACGGCGACGAGGAGCCCGTTGTTGCGGAACAGCCCCATCATCAGGAACCCGGCGAACAGCACGATCACCTGGTCACGGAACGCCTTGTCCCGCACCGCCTGCCGCTCCCGCATCCGTCGCACGGTGAGCCGCCCCGCCGCCCCGAACGCGAGGAGCGCGCCGATGACGAACGGGACGTCCTTCCACACGAAGATCGTGAACGTACCGATCGACGGCAGCACCGCACAGGCGATCGCCGCCGCCGCGCCGAACTTCCCCGGCACCCCGAAGTGCCGCAGCGTCACGGCGACATAGGCGAGCGCCGCCGCCATCCCGACGGACTGCCCGAACGTCAGCAGCGCCAGGTCACCGGTGAGCTTGATGGAGATCCAGACCAGCCCGTCGTACGCGACGGAGTGGTTGGACATCCAGTGGTTCGTCGTGACGTGCCAGACGTACGAGATGGAGTCGTAGCTCATCCCGCCCGGATAGAACGCCGCCCACCACAGCAGGAAGACGAACTGCGTGACGGCGTACACCGTCAGCGGCATGCGGCGTTTCGGCGGGATGCGTTCCCAGCCCTCTCTCAGGCTGGTCCGCATCGACGAGACGATCGGCGGGGCAGTGGACACTCTCAACGCTCCGTGGCAGGTCGGTCGGGGTGCGCGAGCTCCAGCATCCGGCTGATGACCCGCTCGGCGGCGTGACCGTCGTCGAGGTCGCAGAACATCTTCCTGAACTCGGTGTACGCGTCCGCGTAGGAGGCGTGGATGCGCTCGATGTCGCCGAGCGCGTCGATGAGGCCGTCGGATGTCTGAAGCAGCGGCCCGGGGGCCTGCCGCTCGAAGTCGAAGTAGAAGCCCCGCAGTTGGTCGCGGTAATACTCAAGGTCGTACGTGAAGAACAGCATCGGACGGCCCGTGTTCGCGAAGTCGAACATGAGCGAGGAGTAGTCCGTGACCAGGACGTCGGTGATGAGGTACAGCTCGGCGATGTCCGGGTAGCTGGAGACGTCGAAGACGAAGCCGTCCCCGGCGCCGGGCACCGCGTCGACGATGTTGGAGTGCTTGCGCACCAGCAGGACATGGTCGTCGCCGAGCCTCTGGCGGGCCTTCTTCACATCGAGCCGCAGGTCGAACTTGTAGTTCCCGGCCCGGTAGAACTGGTCGTCACGCCAGGTCGGCGCGTACAGCACGACCTTCTTGCCCGTCGGCAGCCCGATCCGCTCGCGGACCTCGGCGGCCTTCTCCTCGGTGCCCTTGGCGAGCAGCAGGTCGTTGCGCGGGTACCCGGACTCCAGGATCTCCCCGTCGAACTGGAACGCCCGCTTCATGATCGGCGTCGAGAAGGTGTTGGGGGAGACGAGGAAGCTCCAGCTCGGGGTCTCCTCGGCGACCTTCGCCAGGTACTTGCGGTCGGCGAACTGGACGCTGTCGATGTCGTGCCCGATGCGCTTGAGGGGCGTGCCGTGCCAGGTCTGCACGATGACCTGGCCCTCGCGGCGGCGGATCCAGTGCGGGAGGTGCGTGTTGGTGACGATGTACCGGGACCGGCCCAGCGCCTCGTACCAGTCGCGGCTCCAGCGGCGGATCACCTTCACGCCCTCGGGGATCTGCGCCCGCTTGTCCTCGACGACCCAGATGTGCTCCAACTTGTCGCCCCGGCGCAGGAGTTCCTCGTACACCGCGCGCGGCGAGTCCGAGTACTGGCGGCCCGAGAACGACGCGTAGAGCACGGTGTCGCGCAGCGGGGCGGTGCGCGCGGCGGCGTACACCCCGGTGCGCAGCTCGCGCTGGCGGAACCAGCCGAACTCGTCCGGCAGCAGGTCGGGGGCGGCCTCGATGAGGAGCCGGTCGAAGAAGCGGTGCGTGAGCGCGTACTGCCGGCCCCGGACGTCGAACCGCAGCGGGAGCGTGCCGAGCGCGGCCGGCGCGACGCGCAGCGGCACCTCGGTACGGCTCTCGGCGGCCCGCGCCGTCAGGTACCAGCGGCCCTGCCGCAGCGGGACCTCGCTGAGGCTGTCCGGCACGGGCAGGAAGTCCGCGCGGAACACCCCGTCGGCGAGGGTCGCCGGGCTGGAGTGCTCCTCGGAGTGCCGGCTGTGCCGCATGACGATCTCGACCGGCTCGTCCAGCGTCACCGGCAGCGCCCCGGAGAGCGTGATCCGCCCCTCGGGCGTCACGGACAGCTCGGTCACCGCCGGCTGCGCGGCCTGGGTGCGCAGCGCGAGCCGCCCCACCCCGTCGTCCGCGACCGCGACCGACCGCCCACCCCACACGGGGGTGCCGTCGAGCGGGTACTGGCCGGTGAGGCCGCCCTCCTCGGGGGCGACGGCGACCGGGTGGCAGCGGCCGTCCACGGACAGCTCCGCGGACCACTTGTCGGTGAGGTCCCAGTTGCCGACGTCACGGCCGTCCACCGCGAGATCGGCGAGCGGGACGCGCGCGGTGAACGTCGTGCCGGCGCGCTCCACGTCGTACGCCAGCGTCGCCTGCGTCGAGCCGTGCGTGAGGCGCAGGCCCAGCTTGCCGGCCAGCGCCTCGTGGCCGAGGGCGCCGGTCAGCTCCAGGACGCCGTCGGTGACGCGGTGCCCGGTGAGCTTGCCGCGGACCCGCTCGACGCGCAGGTAGACATGGTCGTCGGTGACGAACGGGACGACCCGGACGTCCCGTTCGACCCAGTGCGGCACGGGGCTCTCGGCGCTGCCGCTCTCGCCGGCCTTCAGGCGGGTGCGGCGCACGATGCCCTGCTGGACGGTGGCGACGGTCAGCCGCCACACGCCGTCCCGCCAGCCGCCGCGCGCCTTGAACTTGCGCGGGTCGAGGTCGAGGGAGAACCCGGACCAGTCGTAGTTGTGCAGCGACTGACCCGAAGTCTGCGTGGCGCGCGCGGCCTGGACCCGGTTCGGGCGGACCAGGACCGTGCGGCGGCTGCCGGTCTCGCGCAGCATCAGCACCCGCAGCGCCGTCGGCTGGGGCCGCTCGGCGGCCAGGTTGCGGATGTAGGCGTGGCCCTTGATACGGAGCTTGCCGCTCTCCCAGACGATCTCCTCGGCGCGCGCCCGCGCCGCGAAGTCGGCGTCCACACGCAGGACTTCACGGGGCACCGAGCCCTTCCCGGAGAGCACCGGGTAGTCGGCGAAGTGCCGCAGCCCCTGCCGGACGACGGGCACCGCGCGGCCGGTCTCCCGCTCGTAGGCGAGCAGCTCCATCAGCTCCTCCAGGCGCTTCTCCTGGATGAGGTGGCACTTCAGGCGCAGCGAGACGGGCAGCCGGGGGAACACCGCCGGGTCGACCCGGCTCAGGAAGTCGGCGGCGCCGGTCATGAACAGGTCGCGGAACTCGTCCCCCGCCTCGTCCAACACGCCCATGAACAGCGGGAGTTCGTCGGTGACGAAGATCTCGTCGTACCAGCGCTTGTGCGCCGCGTACTTCTCGCCGGGCTGGGAGCCGAGGAACCGGCTCACCGAGTCGCAGGAGCGGATCCGGTCCCGGACGTTCACGGGCTCGGTGCGCCGCTGCGTGATGGAGGGGGCGCCGCCGGTGCGCTGTCGCCACAGGTAGACCGGGTCGCCCAGCACGTCCACCGACTTGGCGAGGAAGTGCGCGGGGAGCGTCACCGGGGCGTCCTCGTAGAGGATCCCGGGGAATTCGAACGCGTGCTGGTCCCAGAAGGAGCGGCGGAAGACCTTGTTCCACGCCGTGCGGTCGTAGACGAGGTCCTTGTCGCGGCTGATGTGGGTGCGCTCGCGGTCGGTGCGCAGCCGCTTCTGGTGCAGCGGCGAGTTGAGGATCTCGCCCGCCTTCAGCAGGTTGACGTTCCCGCTGGCGAAATCGGAGCCCGTCTTGTCGAGGCTCGCGACGAACCGCTCGTACGCGTCCGGCAGGACGATGTCGTCGCTGTCGACGAACGCGAGGTACTCCGTGCCCTCCGTCAGGTGCGCCACACCCGTGTTGCGGGCCGGACCGAGGCCCTGGTTCGCCTGCGGGACCACTCTGATCCGGTCGTCCTTCGCGGCCCACCGCTCGGCGATCGCGAGGCTGCCGTCCGTCGAGCCGTCGTCGACGACGACCGCCTCCCAGTCGGTGAACGTCTGGTCCGTGAGCGACTGGAGGCATTCGTCGAGGAACAGTTCCACGTTGTAGACGGGAACGACAACTGACAGACGGGGAGGCATCGGGGTACTGCGCCTTTCTCAGGAAACCGATCGCGAAACAGCTTCAAGCCGGACACGGTAGCTCTTAGCCTCGCACGGGGGGCTCCGGTTCCTGTCCCAGGAAGACGCGTCGCACGACCCGCTCCGCCGCCCGCCCGTCGTCGAACTCGCAGAACCGCCTGCGGAACTCGGCCCGGGACTTCGCGGAGGTGTCGTCGGACCACCGGCCGCTGCGGAAGACGTCGACGAGGTCCTCCTTGGTTGCCGCGACCGGGCCGGGGGACACGCTGTGGATGTCGAAATAGGTGCCGCGGGTGGCGCGGTAGACGTCCCAGTCGTTGGCGAACAGGACGATCGGGCGGTCGAGGATCGCGTAGTCGAACATCAGGGACGAGTAGTCCGTGAGGAGACAGTCCGCGGCGAGGTAGAGCTCCTCGACGTCGGGGTGGCCGCTGACGTCGATGACGCCCTCGCTGCCGCCGTGCGAAGCGTCGAGGTTGAAGTAGTGGGCGCGCACCAGGACCGTGAACTCGGCGCCGATGCTGTGCGCGAAGTGCTCGACGTCCAGCAGCGGCTGCGGCGTCGACTGGTAGTCGCGGTGCGTCGGCGCGTACAGGACGACCTTCTCGTCCGCCTCCAGACCGAGCTTCGCGCGGGCCGCCGCACGGTCCTCGGGGGTCGCGTTCGCGAGGACGTCGTTGCGCGGGTAGCCGTAGTCGAGGGACGTGTACGCGGGGGACGGGTAGGCGCGGTCCCAGATCGCGGTGGTGAAGCTGTTGGAGGAGACGCTGTAGTCCCAGCGGTCCACCCGGTCCATCAGCAGCCGCATGTCCAACTGGGCGGCGCCCAGCGGGTACTCGACCTGGTCGACACCCATCCGCTTGAGCGGCGTGCCGTGGTGGGTCTGCACGAAGACCTGCCCGCGCCGCTTCACCACCTTGGTCGGGAAGTTGACGTTGTTGACGAAGTACTGGGAGCGCGCCATCGCCCGCCAGAACCCGAACGAACCCGGGTGCACGGTCGGCGTCCCGGCCGGCGGCCGGTTGCGCGGGCTCGGCTTCAGCACCCACGTCGGCTTCACGGCCGGCGCCAGCTCCCGAAGCTTCTGGTCGATCGCGGCCGGGTTGCAGGAGTAGTCGGCGTTCCAGTACGCCGCGAACACCGCGGTGTCCTTCTTCACCGGCAGCATCCGCTGCGCCCGGTAGTACGCCATGAGGACGGCTGTGCGCACCGGCTTCTTCAGCTTGCGCGCCGCCCGGTACGCCGAGCGCGCGGGCCGCCGCAGCCGGTTCGGGAGCCGGTTCGCGACCCGGCGGACACCCGACTTGCCGGGCTTCTTCGCGGGGTCCCGGTAGTCCGCCGGGCGGTGGGTGCGCTCGGCCTCCAGACGCCGGGCGCGGAACTCGGCGCGGGCACCCGCGGGCAGGCGGCCCGGCATCCGCTCGATGACACCGAGGTGGAACGCCATCCGCTCGAACAGCGGACCCCGCCAGCGGTCGAACTCCGGGTGCGCGGCGAGGAACCCGAAGACCAGGTCGTACTGGTCGAACACCTCGAAGTGCTTACGGCTCGCCGACGACAGGATCGAGCCCTGACGCCGCTGCCGGTAGTGCACGCACACCCGGTCCAGGACGGCGATCGTCTCGGCCGCCACCAGCACCGGGTACGTCCACGGCGTGTCCTCGTAGTAGCCCGTCGGGTAGACGAACCCCCACCGCTCGATGAAGTCCCGCCGGTACGCCTTGTTCCACGCGACCTGGAGGAGCTCCAGGATCACCGGGTGCTCGTCGAGCCGGAACGCACCCGCCGGCGCGTCCGTGAGCGCCTTGCGCTTCGCGTTCGGAGTGACCCGGCCGTCCCAGTACGTCCGGTCGTAGTCGTAGACCAGCAGCTCCGGGTCCCCCGCGTCCTCCAGCCGGCCCGCGATCGCCTGGAGGGAGCCCGGCAGCATGACGTCGTCGCTGTCCAGGAAGATCAGGTAGTCGCCGCGCGCCCGCTCCATGCCGACGTTGCGCGCCCGGCCCAGACCCACGTTCTGCGTGAGCTGCACGGCCACCACACGCTTGTCGGCCGCCGCGTATTCGGACATGATCGCGCCGCAGCCGTCCGGCGACGCGTCGTTGACCGCGATGACCTCGAAGTCCCCGTACGCCTGCTCCAGCACGGAGTCGAGGCAGTCACGCAGGTACGCCTCCACGCCGTAGGCGGGGACGACGATGCTGAAACGCGGGCCGCGTTCTTCGGAGCCTGTGGCAGTCATGTGGGGTCGGTAGCTTTCGCGACTAGGAGGCGGCTGCCGGGGCTTTCCGGCCTCGGACTTGAGGAGGGGCCCCGGCGGACGCGGGTTCCACCGGGGCCGGGAGCTGCGGAAAGTCTTTACTCGGCGCGCGTGAGCGCGTACCCCAGCAGTCTGCGCACCGCGTCCGAGCGGCGGTGGCGCAGGGCGCCCGGCAGCATCGTCAGCGCGTGCAGCCGCATCGAGAGGTGCCGGCGGGCCGACTTGGCGGCCTTGTGCCAGCCGTCCTTGTCGAGTTCGTCGGCGACCTCGTTGAAGAAGCGGACGGCCTCCCCGAACCGCGACCCGGTCGCCGCCTCCGCGGAGGACAGGCTCGCGGAGTGCCGCCGGTAGCGGAACGCGGGCGCCGGGTCCACGACGAGCTTCTCGCCGCGCCGGATCAGCTCGATGATCAGCGCCAGGTCCTGGATGACGGAGAGGTCCTCCCGGAACCCGATCCCCTTCACCGCGTCCGCACGCCAGCAGATCGACGGGAAGTACAGCCAGTTCCCGCCCAGCAGATTCGCCGCCAGCGGCTCGCCCGACAGCACCAGCCGCTCGCCGTCACTGGTCTTCGGCGCGTACAGGCGCCGCTTCACCTCGTCGCCCAGGGTCGTCGCCGGGTTGCCGTGCTCGTCGATCACCTCGACGCCCGGCTGGTAGATCGCGGCGCCGGGCTCGGCCTCGATGGCCGCCTTCAGCGTCGCGACGTACTCCGGCATCATCAGGTCGTCGCTGCCGAGCATCGTGAAATGCGTGGCCTCCACGAGGTCCACGCACTTCTGGAAGTTGCGGGTGATGCCGAGGTTCACCTCGTTGCGCTCGTAGCGCACCCGCTCGTCGCCGAGCGACGCGAACCACTCCGGCACCCCCGGCTCACGGCCGTCGTCGACGACGGTCAGCCGCCAGCCGGGGTCGGTCTGCTCCAGGACACTGCGCACGGCCGCCTGCATCAGGGCGGTGTCGCCGTAGTGCGGCAGCATGATGTCGATGGTCACGAGGCCTGCTTCTCCAGTGCCTTCCGGTCCTTCTGCGCGGACTTCTTGCGTGCCGGGCCCAGCGCCGAGCGGCGGCTGAACGCGAGCAGCAGGATCATCCCGATCCGGCCCAGGTACATCGTCGCCTTCCACGGCGACTGGCTCGGCGTCCCGGTGGTCCGCGCCCGCATCGCCACCGGCACCTGCTCGACCCGGTAACCGGCGCGCACCACGGCGATCGTCGACTCGACGGTGTCGCCCAGGTACTCCACCGGGTACCAGCGCGCGAACGCGTCGATCAGATCGGGGCCGCAGGCGCGGAAACCCGACGTCACGTCGGTCAGTCTGGTGCGGGCCATCCGCGACAGCCAGAACGCCAGCACCAGCATCGCCCAGCGGCGCGGACCGCGCGCCTGGTACTCCCCGGTGCCGGCGAACCGGGCGCCCATCACCAGGTCGGCCCCGGCCTCCAGGCGCTCTATCAGCTCGGGCACGTTGCGGGGGTCGTGCTGGCCGTCCGCGTCGACCTGGATCGCGATGTCGTAGCCGCGGTCGTGCGCGAACTTGTAGCCGGCGCGCATCGCGCCGCCCACGCCGAGGTTGTACGGCAGCTTCATCACGGTCGCCCCGGCGGCGGCGGCCACCTTCGCGGTCGCGTCCGCCGAGCCGTCGTCCACCACCACGATGTCGACGCCCGGCAGTGTCGCGTAGACCTCCTTGATGACGTCGGCGACGCCCTCGGATTCGTTCCACGCGGGCATGATGATCAAGACGCGCTTGCCGTCGATCACTTGAGCCTCCCCGAGTCCCCCGAGGTGACGGACGCCGTCTCACCCTCGGACAGTTGTTGGCGCAGCTCCTGGATGTCGACGCGCAGCAGCGCGACCTCCTCGGAGAGCGTCCGCCCCTCCTCCTCCAGGTGCCCGACCTCCCAGCTGAGCTGGAGGCAGACGATGAAGAGGAAGGCCACGCTGAGGAAGAGGATCAGGCTCACACCCGAGCGGACCCCGACGTTGCGCGCCACCCAGTCCAGACCGGAGGGGAAGAAACCCAGCGGGATGATCACCATGCCGGTGAACACCCACAGGAACGCGTACTTCTCCTTGAGCTTGCGGCGGCGCAGCAGTTCCACGATGCAGAGCACCAGGAAGACGCCGGTGACCGAGGTCAGCATCCACAGTTGCATGGCTACAGGGCCTGTCTTCTCTTCCGGAAAGGGTGGACGGCCACAGAAAGGGGGCCGTCGGACTGTGATCCACTGCCCGTCACATCGACTACCCAGAGTGAGGGGAAGATGGTCACTCTCGTCAGTGCGGCGAACGGTAGCCTACACGAGCACGAACAACGAGAGTCATGAAGGCGACGACGGCGAAAGACCCCGCGCTGTAGGCCACCTCGACCCTCGTGCGCAGCTCCAGCGAGCTGAACGTGACCGCCAGCAGCACGGCCGTGCCGAACACCCACGCCATGAGCTGCTTGCGCGCCCCGCCACTGGTCAGCAGGGCCTGGCCGAGAACCATCGCCAGCATGTACAGCGTCGTCCCGAGGGACAGCCACGCGAAGTCGACGGCCGTCAGCACGTCCGGCGCCCCGAACAGCGCGGGCAGCAGCAGCGGGCCGAGCGCGGTCGCGCCGATCCCGCCCGCCACCCCCAGGCTGCCGGTGATCGTCGCCGCCCGCACCAGCAGCCGCCGGTACCCGGTCCAGTCGCCCTCCGCCGCCGCCGAGGAGAGCCCGGCCAGCAGGGACACCTGGAACGCCCCGAACACGAACAGCGGGACGCGGGCCAGGACCAGCGCCGACAGCAGCGCCGCGACCAGCGCGTCGTCGTTCGTGGAGATCAGCTTCGTGCTGATCACCGCGATGTTCACCAGCACCTGCGCCAGCAGCGTCGAACCCACCAGCAGACCGAGGTGCTCGATGAGATCCCGCCAGTGCGCCGGGGAGCCGTGGTGGCTGCCGCGCAGCACCGGACGGATCGTGAGGAGGACGGCGATCAGCGGGGAGACCGTGAGGACGGCCGCGAACGCGAACACCGACTTCACGCCGGCCACCGCGAGGACACCCGGCAGGACGATCCTCAGCAGGCCGTCCAGCCCGAGCTGGGTGCCGTACGCCTGGAACCTGCCGAGACCGGCGAGGACGCCACGCGTCACATAGGCGACCGCGAGGGCCGCGAAGGCGCCGCCCAGGGCGAGGACGAGGCTCTCGTCGCCGTGGAAGAAGACGTCCGCGACCTTCCCCGCGAAGACCGCGAGGGGGATCAGCACCGCCGCCAGGAGCCCGAGGGACAGCACCGCGCCCCGGCGCAGCACCGGCGCCACCCCGTCGCCGTGCACCGTGCGGGACGCGACGAGGCGGGTGATCTCCTGCTCGACCGGGAAGAACAGGCCGAGCCCGATGGACGACACGACCGTCCACAGCACGGAGAAGCTCGCCATGTCGTCGACGTCGAGCGTGTGCCCGGCCGCCGCGAGGTGGACGTAGCTCGCGACGCCGAGCAGCGCCGTCCCGGCACCGACGAACGCGGTGCCGGTCGGCAGGGCGGTGGTGATGCGGTCCAGAAGACTCACGCGAGCACCTTCAGCGCCTGGGCCAACTGGTCCTTCCAGTAAGGCTGTTCGGCGATCCCGGCGGCGGCCCAGCGGTCGTGCGCCAGGACGCTGTACGAGGGGCGGCGGGCCGGGCGGACGAACTTCTCGGACGTCGTCGGCCGCACCCGCTCCGGGTCCAGACCGGACAGCTCGTAGGCCGCGCGGGCCAGGTCGAACCAGGTCGCGGTGCCGGAGGCGGTGCCGTGGTAGACGCCTGCGGGAGCGTTGCCGGAGCCCAGGGCCGCGATCTGCTCGGCCAGGGCGACCGTCCACGTCGGCTGACCGCGCTGGTCGTCGACCACCTCGACGGTCTCCCGCGTCTCCGCCAGCTTCAGCATCGTCGACACGAAGTTCCGGCCGTGCGCCCCGTACAGCCACGCCGTGCGCACGACATAACCCGTGTCCGGCAGCAGAATCCTCACCGCATCCTCACCGACCAGCTTCCCGCGCCCGTAGGCGTTCAGGGGAGCCGTGGGGGAGTCGTGCCGGTAGGGCTCGGTCGCGTCGCCCGCGAAGACGTAGTCCGTGGAGACCTGGATCAGCCGGGCACCGGCGGGCGCGCACGCCTCGGCCAGCACGCGGACGGCCTCCCCGTTCACGCGGGTCGCCGCGGCCTCGTCCGCCTCGGCGCCGTCGACGTCGGTCCACGCGGCGGCGTTCACGACGACGTCGTGGCCCGCGACGGCCTCCCGGACGGCGGCCGGGTCGGTGATGTCCAGGTCGGCCCTGGTCAGCGCGGTGACGTCACCGCTTATCGTCTCGACGAGGTCCCGGCCGAGCATCCCGCCCGCACCGGTGATCAGCCAGCGCGTCATGCCGGGAGCGCCGCCTTCGCCTTGAGCGGCTCCCACCAGGCGCGGTTGTCGCGGTACCACTGGACCGTGTCGGCGAGCCCCTGCTCGAAGGTCACCTGCGGCTCGTAGCCCAGCTCGCTGCGGATCTTCTCGATCGACAGGGAGTAGCGCAGGTCGTGCCCGAGCCGGTCCGTGACGTGCTCCACGCTGTCCCAGCCCGCCCCGCACGCGTCCAGCAGCAGACCCGTCAGCTCCTTGTTGGTCACCTCGGTGCCGCCGCCGATGTGGTAGACCTCACCGGCCCGCCCACCGCGCAGCACCAGCTCGATGCCCCGGCAGTGATCGGAGACGTGCAGCCAGTCACGGATGTTCAGACCCTCGCCGTACAGCGGGACCTTCTTGCCGTCCAGCAGGTTCGTCGTGAACAGCGGGATCATCTTCTCCGGGAAGTGGTACTGCCCGTAGTTGTTCGAGCACCGGGTGACGACGACGTCCATGCCGTGCGTGCGGTGGTACGACAGGGCCAGCAGGTCGGAGCCCGCCTTCGACGCCGAGTACGGGGAGTTCGGGGCCAGCGGCCAGTCCTCCGTCCAGGAACCCTCGCTGATCGAGCCGTACACCTCGTCCGTGGAGACGTGCACGAACCGGCCCACGCCGTGCCGCTTGGCGGCGTCCAGCAGGACCTGCGTGCCCAGCACGTTCGTCGTGACGAAGGGGGAGGAGTCCGCGATCGAGCGGTCCACGTGCGACTCGGCCGCGAAGTGGACGACCGCGTCCTGGCCGCGCATCACGTCGTCCACCGTGGCGAAGTCGCGGATGTCGCCCTGGACGAACGTGTAGCCCGCCTTGTCCGCCACCGGGGCCAGGTTCTCCTGGTTGCCGGAGTAGGTCAGGTTGTCGAGCACCGTGACCTGCGCGCCCTCACCTGAGGGCAACTCGTTCAGAAGGAGGGCCCGTACGAACTGTGACCCGATGAATCCGGCGCCGCCGGTGACAAGAATCCTCATAAGAACCCGCATTCTAGGCCGTCGGGGTGGGTACTGTTCCGCGCCTGTTGTCGCGGTGTTTGTTGTGCGAACTGTGCCCGACGAGGACGGCGCGGGGACAATCGGGGGTCCCGGGCTGCCGTAGGGTGCTACTCCATGCGTGGAATTCTGCTTGCCGGTGGTACCGGTTCCCGACTGTGGCCGATCACCCGTGCGGTGTCGAAACAGCTCATGCCGGTCTTCGACAAGCCGATGATCTACTACCCGCTGACCACCCTCGTGCTGGCCGGCCTGCGGGACATCATGGTCATCACCGGCCCGGACGAACGCCCCCAGTTCGAGCGGCTCCTCGGCGACGGCTCCGACTGGGGCCTCAACATCCAGTTCGCGACCCAGGACCAGCCCAACGGCATCGCCGAGGCGTTCCTCATCGCCGAGGACTTCATCGGGGACGAGCCCGTCGCCCTCATCCTCGGCGACAACATCTTCCACGGCGTCGGCCTCGACCGGCAGCTCTCCGACTACGCCGACCCCGAGGGCGGCGTCGTCTTCGCGCACGCCGTCTCCGACCCGACCGCGTACGGCGTCGTCGACTTCGACGAGAACGGCATCGCCCGCTCCATCGAGGAGAAGCCGGCCGAGCCGAAGTCCCGCTACGCCGTCCCCGGGCTCTACTTCTACGACAGCCGTGTCGTCGAGGTCGCCAAGGGCCTCAAGCCGAGCGCGCGCGGCGAGCTGGAGATCACCGACGTCAACCGGTACTACCTCGAACGCGGCGAACTCCAGGTCTCCGTCCTCGACCGGGGCACCGTCTGGCTCGACACCGGCACCTTCCAGTCCCTCGTCCAGGCCTCCGAGTTCGTCCGGGTCGTCGAGGAACGCCAGGGCATGAAGATCGGCTGCCTGGAGGAGGCCGCCTGGCGGGCCGGGTTCATCGACGACGACCAGCTCCGCGCCCTCGCCGAGCCGCTGACCAAGAGCGGTTACGGCGACTACCTGCTCGACCTGCTGAAGTACGGCGCCTGAGAGGACCTGGCATGAAGGTCAACCCCCTGTCCATCGAAGGCGCCTGGGAGTTCGTGCCCCGTCAGTTCGGCGACTCCCGCGGCATGTTCATGGAGCTGTACAAGGCCGAACGCCTGGAAGAGACGGTCGGCCACGCGCTCGACCTGAGGCAGGCCAACCTCTCCGTCTCGGCAGCCGGAGTCGTGCGCGGCATCCACTTCGCCGACGTCCCGCCGAGCCAGGCCAAGTACGTCACCTGCGTCAAGGGCGCGGTCCTGGACGTCATCGTGGACATCCGCGTCGGCTCCCCGACTTTCGGCCAGTGGGAGGGCGTCCGCCTCGACGACGAGTCCCGCAACGCCGTCTACCTCTCCGAGGGCCTCGGCCACGGCTTCTGCGCCCTCACCGAGGGGGCCACGGTGACGTACCTGTGCTCCGAGGGGTACGCGCCGCAGCGGGAACGCGGGCTGCACCCCCTGGACGCGGAGATCGGCGTGCAGTGGCCGGTGACGGGCGAGCCGGAACTGTCGGCGAAGGACGCGGAGGCCCCGACGCTGGCGGAGGCGCTGGAGCTGGGGATTCTGCCGAGGTACGAGGACTGCGTGGCGTACCGGAAGTCCTTGACCGCACTCTGAAACCGGGGCGCACCACCCCCCACCCCTCCCGTACATTGCGAACCCGGTGCCGTACAGCAGAAGGACGACGCACGTGACAAGGCAACGGGTCGCAGACGCTCGCCGGATCGTGGTGAAGGTGGGTTCTTCCTCCCTCACCACCGCCGCCGGAGGCCTGGACGCCGACAGAGTCGACGCCTTGGTCGACGTCCTGGCCAAGACCCGCAGCGGCGGCGAGAAGGAGATCGTCCTCGTCTCCTCGGGGGCCATCGCGGCCGGCCTCGCCCCGCTGGGCCTGCGCCGCCGCCCCAAGGATCTGGCCCGCCAGCAGGCGGCGGCGAGTGTCGGCCAGGGCCTCCTCGTCGCCCGCTACACCGCGAGCTTCGCCCGCTACGGCGTCCGCGTCGGCCAGGTCCTGCTGACCAGCGACGACATGAGCCGCCGGGCCCACCACCGCAACGCGTCCCGCACGCTGGACAAGCTCCTGGCGATGGGCGCGTTCCCGGTCGTCAACGAGAACGACACGGTCGCCACGGACGAGATCCGCTTCGGCGACAACGACAGGCTCGCCGCGCTGGTGGCCCACCTCGTCCACGCCGACCTCCTCGTCCTCCTCTCGGACGTGGACGGCGTGTACGACGGCGACCCGAGCAAGCCGGGCACGTCGAGGATCTCGGAGGTGCACGGCCCGCAGGATCTCGCGCACGTCGAGATCGGCAGCACCGGCAAGGCGGGTGTCGGCACCGGCGGCATGGTCACCAAGGTCGAGGCCGCCAGGATCGCGGCGGCGGCCGGCATCCCCGTCGTCCTGACCAGCGCGGTCTTCGCGGCGGAGGCGCTCACCGGCGGCGACACGGGCACCTACTTCCACCCGGCCGGGAAACGCTCAGCGGACCGTTTGCTCTGGCTCCAGCACGCCTCCACCCCCCAGGGCTCGCTGACCCTGGACGACGGCGCGGTGCAGGCGGTCGTGGAGCGCCGCACCTCCCTGCTGCCGGCCGGGATCGCGGCGGTGGAGGGTGACTTCAGCGCCGGGGACCCCGTCGAGCTGCGGGACGCGCAGGGGCGGGCCGTGGCGCGGGGCCTGGTGAACTTCGACGCGAAGGAGATCCCGCAACTGCTCGGCAGGTCGACGCGGGAACTGGCGAAAGAGCTGGGGGCGGCGTACGAGCGGGAGGTCGTGCACCGGGACGACCTGGTGGTGCTGGCCCAGCGCTGAGTTCGGGCCCTGAGAGGCGTGCGGGACGGGAACGGGGGCACGAGAGTCACGTACGACTGTCACCTTGTCGTACGAGGTGCCCGGCGGGCATTCGAACGGCTCCCGTACCGCTCGGGGACGTTCCGTGAAAGTGGCCCGCGGCAGGCTGCGGCCTGCTCAACTGGGTTCCAGGTACAACCCTGTCGAGGAGGCCGCCGTGAGCCGAGTGCGCCCCGGGCCGACGGCCCGTGGGGGACTGACCAGCGTCGCGGCGGGCGACAGCTTCCCGGAGCCGAAGGAGCTGCCCCGCCTGTGGCACGTCACCCTCAGCGTCTCCGGCGCCCCGGTCCCCGTGACGGACCTCAGACGAGGTCTGGAACAGCTCGCCCACGACCACCCCTTCCTCCTGACCAGCCGCTACGCCGGCGACCACGCCGAGATCCGCTACTGGGAGGAGGCCCGCGACCTCCACGACGCCGCCGCCGTCGCCCTGCGCCTGTGGGGCGAACACCGCCAGAGCGCCGGCCTGCCCTCCTGGGAGATCGTCGGCCTGGAGGTCATCGGCCGCGAGACCTACCACCAACGAGTGGCCGAGGGCTACGGCCCCTCCCCGGCGACACCGGTCGGCGTCCACCCCTTCTGACGGCCGTCTCGCGGTGTGGACGACGAGATGGACGCCCTCTCGCGGAGCACTACGCTTCCCCCATGACCACGCTCTCCCCGTACGACGCCATGTCCCCGGTCATCGAGGCCGCCTACCGGGCCAAGGCCGCCGCCGCCGACCTCGCGCCGCTGCCGAGGGCCGCCAAGGACGACGCGCTGCTCGCGATCGCGGACGCGCTCGAAGTGCGCACGGCGGAGATCGTCGAGGCGAACGCGGAGGACGTGGCGCGGGCGCGGGAAGCCGGGACGAGCGAGTCGGTCATCGACCGGCTGACGCTGACGCCGGAGCGGATCCGGGCCATCGCGTCCGATGTCCGGGACGTCGTCGCGCTGCCCGACCCGGTCGGCGAGGTCGTGCGCGGATCGACTCTCCCCAACGGGATCGACCTGCGCCAGGTGCGGGTGCCGCTCGGGGTCGTCGGCATCATCTACGAGGCCCGGCCGAACGTGACGGTCGACGCCGCCGCCCTCTGCCTCAAGTCCGGCAACGCCGTCCTGCTGCGCGGCTCGGGCTCCGCGTACTCCTCGAACTCGGCGCTCGTGCGGGTCCTGCGCGACGCGGTCGGCGGCTCGGGGCTGCCCGCCGACGCCGTCCAGCTCGTGCCGGGCGAAAGCCGGGACTCCGTACGGGAGTTGATGCGGGCGCGCGGACTCGTCGACGTCCTCATCCCGCGCGGCGGCGCCTCCCTGATCCAGACCGTCGTCGCCGAGTCGACCGTCCCCGTCATCGAGACCGGCACCGGCAACTGCCACGTCTACGTCGACGCGCACGCCGACCTCGACATGGCCGTCGACATCCTCATCAACTCCAAGGCCCAGCGCGTCAGCGTCTGCAACTCCGCCGAGACCCTCCTCGTCCACCAGGACATCGCCCCCGAGTTCCTCCCCCGCGCCCTCGACGCCCTCGCGGAGGCCGGGGTGACCGTCCACGCCGACGAACGGGTCATGGCGTACGCGAAGGAGTCGAAGGCGACGGTCGTGGAGGCCACCGCCGAGGACTGGGAGACGGAGTACCTGTCGTACGACATCGCCGCCGCCGTCGTCGACTCGCTGGAGAAGGCCGTCGAGCACATCCGGCTGTGGACCTCCGGGCACACCGAGGCGATCGTCACCACCTCCCAGCAGGCCGCCCGCCGCTTCACCCAGCTGGTCGACTCGACGACCGTCGCCGTGAACGCCTCCACCCGCTTCACGGACGGCGGCCAGTTCGGCTTCGGCGCGGAGATCGGCATCTCCACCCAGAAGCTGCACGCCCGAGGCCCGATGGGCCTGCCCGAGCTGACCAGCACGAAGTACATCGTCACCGGGGACGGCCACATCCGTTAGCCGGCCGCCTCACGTGAGAGGCGTCTCATCGGGTGGCCGGATATCCATACCGTCTGCCCAAAAGGACCCCCCAGGTCTACTCTGGAGAAATGCCGGAGGACGTGGGGGGCACGCCGTTTCCTGACGGCGGACAGCCCGACGACGACCACGACCGCGGGGTGTCGGACGAAGAGTTCGCCTCCGTGGTCTTCGACGAGGCATTCGTCAAGGCGGCGGAGTTCCACGAACCCACCGCCGTCGAACGCCTCCTGGCCGCCGCCGAGGCGAGAGCCGAGGCAGAGGCGGAATCCCGCCGCACCAGACCCCGCACCGACCGCGCCGACCGGTACGACGACGGCTTCGGCCCGGCGGACCGCCGCGCCGCGGACGACCTCGACGACCTGGACGACCCCGAGGTCCTCGACGCCCGCTACGGCGCCCCCGCCTCGTACGGCTTCTACGGGACGTACGGCAAACAGGTCCGCTGGCACCGCCCCGTCGCCTGGATGCTCGCCATCGTGATGGGCATCGGCATGGTCGCGCTCGCCTTCACCGCCGTCTACCGGGGCTCCTCCTCGGGCGCCGGCAGCCGACAGGCCCCGCCCGCCTCGACCGGCGCCGACGCCACCCCGCCGGGGGCCGCCGAGCAGCTCCCGTCGGCCGTCCCGGTGCTGCCGCGCACGCCGTGAGCGTCGGCTGAGAACCCGTCAGAAGTTGTCCTGCGACAGGGCGTTTACCCGAGGCTCCTGAGACCTACTCTGAAGGTATGGGCGGGCCTGGAGACCCACCGGAGGGGACACCCGAGGGCGCCCCCGCCGGTGGAGAGGACGAGTACCGATCCGTCGTCTTCGACGAGTCGTTCGTCCGCGCTGCCCGCCTCCAGGAGTACTCCGCGCGGGAGCGCATGGGCGACCACGCGCCCGCCGTCCGCCGCCGCCCCGTGCCGCTGCGCCGGGGACTGTCCCGGCAGGCCGTCGCCCTCGTCCTGCTGATCATGATCGCCTTCGGTACGGCGATCTACATGAGCGTCCGCAGCCCCTACCAGTCACCGGCCGCCCGGCGCGCGGTCGAGCCGCTGCGGATGACGGTCGTCCCGCTCGCCCCGCAGAGCGCGGTGCCCGGCGCCGCCGACGCCGCGGTCCTCTACGCGCACAGCCCCGCCCGGAACTTCCGCGTCGGCGCCGACGGCATCACGCTGCCGGCCGCCCGGCGCACCGAGCACTTCTCCGAGAGCCAGATCATCACCGCGCTGACCACGGCCAAGGAGTACATCGTCCGCTCCGCGCTCTACCCCGAGGTCGTCCTCGGGCAGCAGATCCGCGCGCCCCGGGTGCTCGTCGACTCCGAGCAGCTCGACCAGTTCGACGCGAGCTTCTCGCACCCCTCCGCCGACGGCCTGCACGCCCCGACCGGCTGGGTCGTCCGCTTCGACCCCGGGCAGGTACGCCTCGCCGACCCCGGGATCCGCGTCCGAGGCACCCTCGGCATCGCCGAGACCGACTCCGAGACGCTGGAGGTGACGGCGGACCACACCTTCGTCTATGCCCTGCGGCCCGCCGCCCCTGGTGTTGCCCGGATCTCCCTGTTCACCGTCCGCCGCGAACTGCACTTCCGGTTCGACCACGAGGACTTGCGGCTGCGGCAGACGCAGGTGTTGGTGTCGCAGGTCCAGGCGGGGCCGCTCGCCTGCTCCTCGGACGCCGTGGGCTATCTGCGCCCGCTGCTGGCCGGCCGGACCGCGGGAACGGCCGGGCCGGCCGGAACGGACCCGTACGAGACGGGAACCACAGCGGCGCTGTGCGGAACGCTGGCGGGGAGCGCCCTGCCAAGGACGTGAAGTACTACTCGTCCCGTTCCGTGTCTTCCTGCGTCCGATCCTTCGTGGGCGTCGACGTCCGGCCCCCGCCACCGGTGAACCCTCGACGAACCCGCCCGCCGAGATCCCCGGCGCCACCCGCGATATCCGTGACCAGCTTCATCAGCGGGTCCTTGGAGTTCTTCACGTCAGAGGCATAGCTCGCGGCGGACTCCCGGAAGGAGTCCGTCACCGAGGTGTTCCGGTCCTCCGAGCGCCGCGGGTAGTGACCGTCCAGGATCCGCTGGTAGTCCCGGGACTCGGCCCACTTCTTCAGCTCGGCCGCGCGGACCGTCGTGAAGGGGTGGGAGCGGGGCAGGACGTTCAGGATCTTCAGGACCGAGTCGCGCAGGTCGCCGCCCTCCTCGTACTCCTCGGCCTGCTTCAGGAACGCGTCCACGTTCATCTCGTGGAGGTGGTTGCCGCCCGCGATCTTCATCAGGCCGCGCATGGACGCCGTGAGGTCCTGGCCGACCAGCAGACCGGCCCGGTCCGCGGACAGCTCGGACTTGCGGAACCACTCCCGCAGCGCCGTCACGATCGCCATGATCGCGATGTTGCCGAGGGGGATCCAGGCGACCCTCAGGGCGAGGTTCGTCAGGAACAGCAGGATCGTGCGGTACACGGCGTGGCCCGAGAGGGCGTGGCCCACCTCGTGGCCGATGACCGCGCGCATCTCCTCCTCGTCGAGGAGTTCGACGAGGCCGGTGGTGACCACGATGATCGGCTCGTCGAGACCGATGCACATCGCGTTCGGCTGCGGGTCCTGGTTGACGTACATCGGCGGGACCTTCTCCAGGTCCAGGATGTAACAGGCGTCCCGCAGCATGTCGTTGAGGTGGGCGAACTGCTGGTCCGAGACGCGGACCGAGTCGGAGAGGAACAGCAGGCGCAGGCTGCGCTCCGGGAGGAGGCCGCTCAGCGCCTTGAACACCGTGTCGAAGCCGCTCAGCTTGCGCAGGGCGACCAGGGCGGAACGGTCGGCGGGGTGTTCGTAGGCACGTGAGGAGATCTCCGGGAATCGCCTGCGCTGCCTGCTGGGCACGTTCTCGTGCCCGCCCTGCTCTTGGCCTTCGGACATGTCATCCCCCAGTGCGATGGTGAGTGCGCTCTGTATGACGGGGCTCGCTTGCCGCCCCTTTGCGGACCCTTGTGCGGGCCTTTGTGCCCCCGAGGCTGTGGCCAGCCTAGGCGGAGTTACCGTGGACGGGCACTACGTCTAAGGAGTCCCGCACCATGGAGCACAACCCCGCAGCCTGGCTCGCCGCTGCCGCCGCCGACCAGCAGGGGCCGGGGAACCTGCTCCGGATCGTGCTGCTCGTGATGGTCGTGGGCTGTGTGCTGACGGGCTGGTTCCTGCTGCGGGGCTACAAGCGGAAAGACGACTGACGCACCGCGAAAGTTCCCCGCACCGGTTCCCCGCTTTCTTCGGATGGCGGAGTCGGGGTGATCGCCGGAAGACCCTCCCCTTACGATGGGCCGACGCCTTTATACCGCCCTCACAGGAATAGGTCCTGACGAAGATGAGCCTCCACAGCACCGCAGTTCAGTTGGTCACGCTCGCCGCCGAGGGCGAAGAGCACGGCGGTAATCACGAGAGCCTGAACCCGCTGGTCACCGGTGGTGCGGCGTTCGTCATCCTGCTGCTCCTGCTGTGGGTCACGACCCGCTTCAACCGCGACCGCTGAGCCACCCGGCCGGACCTCTCGCACGAGGCCGGTAGGGTCTGCCGCATGGGAGAGCAGGACATGCCTACCGGCCCGTCGAACCCGGGCAGGCGTCGCCTCGGCGTCATGGGCGGGACGTTCGATCCGATCCACCACGGACACCTCGTGGCGGCCAGTGAGGTCGCCGCGGCGTTCCAGTTGGACGAGGTCGTGTTCGTCCCGACCGGCCAGCCCTGGCAGAAGAGCCACCGCGCGGTCTCCCCGGCGGAGGACCGCTACCTGATGACGGTCATCGCGACCGCCGAGAACCCCCAGTTCTCGGTCAGCCGCATCGACATCGACCGAGGCGGCCCGACGTACACCGTCGACACCCTGCGCGACCTGCGCGCGCTCAACCCGGACACCGACCTGTTCTTCATCACCGGTGCCGACGCCCTCGCCCAGATCGTCACCTGGCGCGACACGGACGAGCTGTTCGGCCTCGCCCACTTCATCGGCGTCACCCGCGTGGGCTACCACCTCGCCGACCCCGGCCTGCCCGACGGCATCGTCTCCCTCGTCGAGGTTCCGGCGCTCGCCATCTCCTCCACCGACTGCCGCGCGCGCGTCGCCAAGGGCGACCCCGTCTGGTATCTGGTGCCGGACGGCGTCGTGCGCTACATCGACAAGCGCGAGCTGTACCGCGGCGAGTGAGGCGAGCGAGCGAAGAGGGGCACCGGTGAACAACCGATACGACGCGGACCAGTCCGACGACGAGGAGACCCCGTACGTCGTCGTCGGCTACGACGACTACGGCCGTCCCGTCTACGGCCGCCCCCAGCAGCAACAGGTGCCCCAGCAGCAGGCGTACGACCCGTACGCGGGCCAGCAGAGCCAGCAGGGGCAGGGGTACGACTACTACGGGCAGCAGCAGTACGGCCAGCAGGGCTACGGGTACGACCCCTACGGGACCGCCGGCCAGGCGGCACCCCCGTACGACCCCTACTACGGGCAGCAGGCGGCTCAGGTGGGCCAGGACGCCGAGCAGGCGACCGCCACCGCCTACATCCCGCAGCAGACGGCCCCCACCGCCCCCGAACCCGAAGCCGCCGAACCGGCCGCCCCCGCCGCGCCCCCCGCTCCTGTCTCCGGCGAAGACGGGAAACCCGAGCAACGGGAGTACCAGACCGAGCAGTTCGCGTTCGTGGAGCAGCCCGACGGGGACTCCGAGGACGTCATCGACTGGCTGAACTTCACGGAGAACCGCACCGAGCGGCGTGAGGAGGCCAAGCGGCGGGCCAAGAGCCGGCTGGTCGCCCTGGCCGTCGTCATGGCGCTGGTCGTCGTCGGAGGCGTCGGCTACCTCTGGTCCGCGGGCAAGATCCCCGGCCTGTCCTCCTCGGACTCCGAGGCCACCGCGACGACCGGGGGCGCCGCCCAGAAGCGGGACGTCGTGGTCGTCCACCTGCACGACACCGCGAAGGGCGGCACCTCCACGCTGCTCCTCGTCGACAACACCACCGCGAAGCGCGGC
The DNA here is from genome assembly GCF_054880855.1 of Streptomyces sp. S6. NCBI lineage: Bacteria > Bacillati > Actinomycetota > Actinomycetes > Kitasatosporales > Streptomycetaceae > Streptomyces > Streptomyces sp. S6. The sequence continues at coordinate 28,110 of NZ_JBTYMC010000036.1, forward strand.
ACGACCGTCCTGCTCCCCAACTCCCTGGTCGTGACCAAGGACGACGGCAGCAGCACGACCCTCGCGAAGTCCGTCGACGACGACGGCTCGGCCGGCACCCGCGACGCCCTCGACACCGTCCTCGGCACCAGCATCGAGGGGACCTGGCGCCTCGACACCCCCTACCTCCAGAACCTCGTCGACCTCGTCGGCGGCATCGAGGTGACCACCGACACGACCGTCCCGGACCCGGCGTCGAAGAAGGGCGAGGCGCTCGTCAACAAGGGCGAGAACCAGTCGCTGAGCGGCAAGATGGCCGTCGCCTACGCCACCTACCGGGGCGAGGAGGAGCCGCAGGACGCGCAGCTCGCGCGGTTCGGGCAGGTCGTGCAGGGGGTGCTGCGCAAGGTCTCCACCGACGCGCAGGCCGCCACCGTCACCGTCCAGACCCTCGCGCAGATCCTCGACCCGTCCCTGACGGACAAGGACCTCGGCGCGTTCCTCGCGGGGCTCGCCTCGCTCGCCAAGGGCGGCGACTACAAGACGGAGACCCTGCCGGTCCAGAAGGACGGCACGCTCAGCGCGGAGGCCGGTTCCGGCATCGTCAAGGCCGTCCTCGGCGGCACCGCGAAGAGCCCGGACCCGGACGCCGCCGTCCGCGTCTCCGTGCGGAACGCGTCCGGCAAGAAGTCCGACTCCGAGGACGTCCGGATCGTCCTGCTCAACGGCGGCTTCACCGTCCTCGACGGCGGCGCCGCCGCCTCCACCGCCGGTGCCACGTCCGTCACCTACGCCGACGACGCCGACAAGAACAACGCCGTCGAGGTCGCCAAGACGCTCGGCCTCAAGGAGTCGGTGGTGAAGAAGTCCGCGGAGGCGTCCAGCGCGGACGTGACGGTCGTGCTGGGGAAGGACTACAAGCGGTCGACACCGTGATCTCCGGGCCGTGAGACCCTTGGGGGGTACACGACCGCCTAGGGAAAGCCGTGCAGTGACCGCCACCGACCGTTCTCTTCAGCTCATCTCGGCCGCCGCACAGGCGGCGGCCGACAAGCTCGCGCACGACATCATCGCCTACGACGTGAGCGATGTGCTGTCGATCACGGACGCCTTCCTGCTGGCGTCGGCGCCCAACGACCGGCAGGTCAAGTCGATCGTCGACGAGATCGAGGAGCGGCTCAGCAAGGAGCTCGGCGCGAAGCCGGTGCGCCGCGAGGGCGACCGCGACGCCCGCTGGATCCTGCTCGACTACGTCGACATCGTCGTCCACGTCCAGCACAGCGAGGAGCGGGTCTTCTACGCCCTGGAGCGGCTGTGGAAGGACTGCCCCGAGCTGGAGCTGCCCGAGGAGGCGAAGGCGACGCGCGGCAAGGCGGAGGAGCACGCCAAGCTCCAGGCGGCCGAGGAAGCGGACGGTGAGTGGTGAGCGCGACGGGTGAGGTCAGCGACGGCAGGACGGGGCGCGGACGCCGGGTCATCCTGTGGCGGCACGGCCAGACCGCGTGGAACGTGGAGCGCCGCTTCCAGGGCACGACGGACGTCGCGCTGACGCAGACCGGTGTCTCCCAGGCCCGCCGCGCCGCCCGGCTCCTCGCCTCCCTGAAGCCGGACGCGATCGTCGCCTCCGACCTCTCCCGCGCCGCCGACACGGCCGCCGAACTGGGCGCGCTGACGGGCCTGGAGATCGCCCACGACGAGGCGCTGCGCGAGACGTACGCCGGGGTCTGGCAGGGGCTGACCCACGAGGAGATCGTCGCCCGGTACGGCGAGGAGTACGCCGCGTGGAAGCGTGGCGAGCCCGTGCGCCGGGGTGGCGGCGAGCTGGAGACGGAGGTCGCCGACCGCGCCGCCCCCGTCGTCCTGAGCCATGCCGACAAGCTGCCGGACGGCGGCACGCTCGTCGTGGTCAGCCACGGCGGCACGATCCGCACCACCATCGGCCGGCTCCTCGGTCTCGACTCCGGGAACTGGGAAAGCCTCGGCGGGCTCTCCAACTGCTGCTGGTCGGTCCTCGGTGAGGGCGCGCGCGGCTGGCGGCTCCTTGAGCACAACGCCGGGACGCTGCCGGAGCCGGTCCTCGGCGACGACACCTGATTTCACTTTCCGGCAGGTCGCAGGCTAGAGTTCTTCTTGTTCGCCCGGCCAGCCGGAACGGGAAGAACACAAGGGGCTATAGCTCAGTTGGTAGAGCGCCTGCATGGCATGCAGGAGGTCAGGAGTTCAATTCTCCTTAGCTCCACATTCCGAAGATCCCGTCCCGCAAGGGGCGGGATCTTTTCATGCCGACGCTCCTTTCAGGTGAGCGGTGAGTAGACGACGATCCGGCATTCCGGCATTCCGTCGATCGACAGGGACACCGACGTCACCCGCAGTTCGTCACCCGTGCGCAGCCGGAAGACCTTCACGCGCCGTCCCGGCACCACGACATCCCCCGACGTCCACAGCCGCGCGAACATCGGGCTGGCCTCCGACAGGCGTTCTACGAAGTCCTCCCAGGCGGGTTCCCCGGCATGTGGTCCGTACGCGGAGCGCATGGTGGCGACCATCAGCGGCAACTCCTCGTCCCGGTAGGCGATCGGACACTCCTCCTCCGGCGAGGTGAACAGCCGCCACAGCGCGTTGTACGTGGTCCCCGCGGGAACCGGCTCGGGGAAGAACAGGGCGCGATAGGGGGAGTTGGTGGCGAGGATGTCGTACCGGGCGTTGTAGACCACCGCCGGGCGCGGAGCGAGGGCGTCGAGTATGCACTGGACCTCGGAACCCACGCGGTGGGTGGTCGCCTCCGGGTGGGCCGGGAACGGGACGTCCGCCAGGTGGTAGAGGTGCTCGCGCTCCGGGGGGTCGAGGCGCAGGGTGCGCGCCACCGCGTCCAGCACCTGGGCCGAGGCGTTGATCGGGCGGCCCTGCTCCAGCCACGTGTACCAGGTGACGCCGACGCCGGAGAGCTGGGCGACCTCCTCGCGGCGCAGGCCCGGGGTGCGGCGGCGCAGGCCGGGGGCCATGCCGACGTCGGCCGGGGTGAGGCGGGCGCGTCGGGCGCGCAGGAAGGAGGCGAGTTCCGGGCGGCGCCGGTGTGCTGTCTGTGCCGGCTGCGCTGTCTCCATCGTCGTCACGTCCCCCATCGTCGAACTCCCCGGCGGTTCTTGCCAGGTGGTGTCAGTACCAGCATCGGTGGGCTCTCGGCACCCGTACCGGGCTGGGGTCACGCTCGACGGCATGACCACTACATCACGCCCTTCACCCGCTGCGGCCAGTAAAGGCCACGCCACTGACAACGGCTCCGGCCGACTCCTCGCCGTCGTGCTCGCCGCCCTGTTCATGGCGCTGCTCGACGTCTTCATCGTCAACGTCGCCGCCCCCACGATCGGTACCGACTTCGACGCGTCCGGCGCTCAGCTCCAGCTCGTCGTCGCCGGGTACGCCGTCACGTACTCGGTGCTGCTGATCACCGGCGCCCGGCTCGGCGACCGGTTCGGGCACGGCAGGGTCCACCTCGCCGGGCTCGCGCTGTTCACCGGGGCCTCGCTGGCCTGCGGGCTCGCACCCGGGGTCGGCTGGCTGATCGGGTTCCGGCTGCTCCAGGGCGCCGGGTCGGCGGTGATGATCCCGCAGGTGCTGAGCCTGATCCAGCGGGCGTTCACCGGGGAGGCGCGGATGCGGGCGCTCGGCGTGTACGCGGCGGTCCTCGCGGTCGGGGCGGCGGCCGGGCAGCTGGTCGGCGGGGTGCTGGTCAGCGCCGACCTGTTCGGGACCGGGTGGCGGCCGGTGTTCCTCGTGAACGTGCTGGTCGGGCTGTTCCTGCTCGTCGTGGGCCGGCGGGTGCTGCCGCGCGGGGGCGGCGCCGAGTCCGCGCGCGGGCTCGACAGGACCGGTCAACTCCTGCTCGGGGCCGCCGTCTCGCTCGTCACCGTGCCGCTGGTGCTCGGGCAGGAGGAGGGGTGGCCGGTGTGGGCCTGGCTCTCCATGGGCGTCGGGTGCGCCGTCTTCGCGCTGTTCTGCGTCCACGAGTCGAGGCTCGCCCGGCGCGGGGGCGCTCCGCTCATCGCGCCCCGGGTGCTGCGGCATCCCGGTACCGCGCCGGCCGTCGTCCGGATCGCCGTCGTCATGGCGGTCAACGGAGCCTTCCTGTTCGTCCTCACGCTGCATCTCCAGGCGGGACTGGGATACAGCGCGCTGCGCGCGGGGCTGACGTTCGGGCCGACCGCCGTGGCGTTCGGGGTGGTCGGACTGACCTGGCGGAAGTGGCCGGCCGTGGTGCAACGGGTGATGGTTCCGGGTGGGTTCGTGCTCGTCGCGCTCGCGGTGACCGGGGTGGGACTCGCGCTGCGGGACGGGGACCACGGCGGGGTGGGGGTGTACGCCGGGTACGCGGCCGTCGGAGGCGGACTCGCGATGGCCTACGGGCCGACCCTCACGCGCGCGCTGGCCGCCGTGCGCCCCGAGGACGCGGCGGACGCCAGCGGGCTGCTCGCGACCGTCACACAGCTCGGGCAGCTCATCGGGGTCGCCGGGTTCGGCACACTGTTCCTGAACCGCCTTGAGTCACTTGGGGGGCCTCGGTCGTATACCTCTTCGGAAGCGCTTCTTGCCTGCATGTACGTGCTCGCCGCGGCGGCTGTCGCGGGGGCCGTGTCCGGACTGGTACTGAGGCGTCGCTGACCGTGTCGTCCCGGCCGTGGCAGAATCAAACGGCCGGATGGGAGCGCGGCCCGACGGGAGGGAGCAGTGATGCCTGCGAGCATCCTCGGAGAGGGCGGCCACCTCTCCGACGAGGCGTCCACACGGGACACGGCCACCCGGCTCTCCTGCCCTTCCTGCGGTTCCGCGTTCGTCGCCCAGGTCCTCGGCGACAACGGCGGGATCTCCTACGTGTGCACGGCCTGCGGCCACAGCTGGAGCTGATCGATGGGTGCACACAGGCGGAAGTGCGACTGGTGCGGCAGCGGCACCCCGATCGTCCGCGACATGGAACCCGTGAACCCCGAGTACCAGTACTGGTGCGAGGAGTGCGCGCGGGCGCTGATCATAAAAGGCGACCCCATCGAGACGTACCGCGAGCTGGAGGGCGAACCCATCTACGGACGGCTCCTGGAGGAGCACTGCACCCTCAAGCGGTTCTACTCCTTCGTCACCGCGTAAACCGATTTGGTGGAGCACCCCTGTGACCGTGTAATGTTGGCGTCGCCGCCAGGGAAACCCGGCGGAACACCGCAAGGGGCTATAGCTCAGTTGGTAGAGCGCCTGCATGGCATGCAGGAGGTCAGGAGTTCAATTCTCCTTAGCTCCACATTTCGAAGATCCCGTCCCGCAAGGGGCGGGATCTTCTGCGTTCGGGCCTGACGCGCAGGGGGGTACGCCGAAGGGGCCGCCCTCTTTCAGAGGGCGGCCCCTTCTGTGTGCCTCGGTCAGCGGCCCAGGGCCCGGCGGCCCCGGCCTCCGCCGCCCTCGCGGTTGGAGAGGACCGGGAGGTTCTTCGCGGGGGCCTGGCCCCGGGTGTCCTCCTCGATGCGCAGGGCGAGAGCCGGGCAGCGGCGGACCGCGCGGATGGCCTTCGCCTCGGCGTAGCGGGGGACCTTGGCCTGGGCGACGGTGGGGAAGCCGTCGGCGCCGAGCTGGAAGACCTCGGGGAGGATGTCGGCGCACAGGCCGTGACCCCGGCAGAGGGTCCAGTCGACGAAGATCTTCTGGCGGCTCCCGGAGGTGTCCTCGGCGGGGGCCCCGCTGGTGAGGCCGGCCGGCATGTGGCCTTCCTCGAAGAGCGGCAGGACACCCTCCACGGGCCGCCCGCAGCCGTTGCCGAGGACGTGCGCGGCGAGGTCGTCCGTGAACGCCTTGATGGTCGACTCCAGGAACATCGCGGAGCCGTCGGGGTGCGAGCACGCGCCACGTCGCTTCACGTTGCGGGCGACCTGCTTGAGGGCCTCCAAAGCGGCCGGGCCGCCGCCGTTGAGGATGTCCTCCATACCGCGCGCGGCGGCCGGCAGACCGAGGTAGCAGGGGCCGCACTGCCCCGCGCTCTCGTCGGCCAGCCACTGCGCCACCCGCAGCGACTCGCCCAGCGGGCACGTCTCCTGACTGATCGGCAGGATCGCCCCCGCGCCCAGCGCGCCGCCCACGGCGTCCAGGGAGTTGCGGGAGACGACGGCCTCGTTCACCGTCGCCGCGTCGATCCACTTGCCGTGGTAGCCGCCCGTCAGCACACCCTGCGGGACCGGCGGGGCGCCGGCGAGCTGGAGGACGTACCGCAGGGGGACGCCCGTCGGGACCTCGATGACCATCGGGCGGGCGACCGCGCCGGAGACGGTCAGCATGACGGTGCCCGGCTCGTCGTACAGGCCCGTGTTGCCGTAGCGCTCCGGGCCGATGCGGGCCGCGATGGCGAGCTGGGCGAACGTCTCGGCGTTCGACAGCAGGGTCGGGGCGCCGCCCACGCCGTTCTGCGAGGCGCTGGTCTTGCGGCCGGGCGGGACCGCCGGACCGCCGTCGATCGAGCGGATCAGGGACGCGGCGGCGCCCGTCACCATCCGGATCGGGTTGCGCTGCACGAACGCGCGCAGCGCCGAGCGGCGGCTGTCGCTGAGGCCGCGTTCGGCGAGCGCCGCCTCCATGGAGCGCTGCGTCGACTCCCGGGTGACCCCCACCACGAGCGTGCGGGCACCGAGCGCCTCGGCGCACAGCAGCGCGCCGTCCAGGATGAGGTGCGGGGCACGGTTGATCATCACCGTGTCCTTGCGGCAGGCCGGTTCGTCCTCACTGCCGTTGATGACGACGACCGGGCGGACACCCTTCTTGATCGCCGCGTCCGCGACCGAGCGGAGCTTCTTGTGGAACGGGAAACCCGCCCCGCCGCGCCCCTTGAGGCTGATCCGCTCGGCCAGTTGGGCGAGCTTCTCGCCGCCTATCGGCTCCAGCGGCCCGTGCACCTTCAGATGCATGGGCAGGTCGAGCCGCTCCACAAGGTCGAAGCCCGACGTGAGCTGTGGAAGGCCGACCACGCGGACCTCTGGGACGTCGGGCAGGGCCTCGTTCACCTATAGCCTCCGGAAGGCGTGTTCCAGGCTTCGCCGGAACCGGGCGTGGGGCCCTGGGCGCCGCCGTTGTACGGGTCGTTCGGGTTGGGGTTCTGGCCGGGCTGGGGGGCGCCGTTGTTGTAGACCGGGATGTTGAACCCGGTGTCCTGCATCGGGTCGTACACGGACTGCGGTGCCTCGCCGACCGGCGGAGCGCACCTGGGACATGAGCAGTACGACCCTTCGGCTAACCCCGGAACAGACACGGGAGTTCATCGCCGACGTCCTCCGCGTCTACGAGGAGTACCGGAGCCGCTCCGCCGCC
>NZ_JBTYMC010000037.1:0-35268 GCF_054880855.1 Streptomyces sp. S6
CCTGCGCCTCGGCGCCGCCCCCGGCCGCCTGGCCGCCGCCCTGGCCCTCGTCGGCGGACGTCGCCACGTTCGTGCTGTTGTTGTCGCTCTTGCCGTCACCGCCGCTGCCCATCAGGGCGCCGACGCCTATCCCGACGGCCGCGAGAGCGACGCCCGCCGCCGCGATCATCGGCACCTTCGAGCGGCTGCGGCCGGCCCGGCCACGCCCACCGCCGTCGTCGTACGCGTCCTGCGGGGCGTACCCGGCGGGGGCCGGCTGTCTCGGGGGGCCGCCGTAGGTCTGCTGCGGGCGCGGCGGGGGTGTGGTCGCCGGGGTGTCGCGGAAGAGGTTCTCGAAGCCGGCGGGCGGGCCGCCGTCCGCCGGGACGGGCGGGATGACCTGCGTCGGGGCGGAGTCGGCGCCCGGGTAGGAACCCATCTCGGGGGGCAGGGCGCCCGAGGGGATCGGGGGGAGCACCTGCGTGGCGCCCTCCTCGACCGAGGGGACCGGCGGGAGGTACTGCGTGGCTCCTTCAGAACCCGGGAAACCTCCGGGAGAACCCTGGAATCCCCCGGAGTTCGGGTAGCCGCCGTCCACCACGGGTGGGATGTACTGCGTAGCGGCCTCGTCCATGGCCGGCTGCTGGTACACGGGTGCCTGGTCGTACGCGGACGGCTGTGCCTGGCCGTACGACGGTGCCGGCGCCCCCTGTCCGTACGTCACCGGGGACTGGGCGCCCTCCGGCGGCAGCGGCCAGCTCTGGGTCGTCGGGTGGGACGGCTGGGCCGGCGGCGGCGTCCAGCCCTGGCCGGTCACCGGTGACGGGTCGGGCTGCGGGTCGTACCGGGGAGCCGGGGGGACGGCCGAGGCGCCCGTCATGCCCGGCAGCAGCGGCGCACCCCCGTCCGAGGGCAGCACGATGCCTTCGCGCGCGGGTCGCGCCGAGGGCTCCTCGCCCTGTCCACTCTGCGTCACCGAAACTCCTCCGAACGGGGGACTTCACGACAGTCGTCGGCCCACGCTACCGGGTCCCCCCGAAACCCCGGACCACACGGCTCAGACCGTGACCTGCCGCTCTGTGACGTTGCTGACAGGCGCCGGCCGCCGTACCCACCGGTACGGCGGCTCGGCCGTTCGGGCGGGGCGGATCGCGGTCGGGCGGCGCCCCGAGAACACGCCCGCTCCCGCGGAGCGCCCCGCGTCGGATCAGGCCGCCGTCTGGAGGTCGAGGCGGGCCCCGAACTCGCGGACGACGGGCTCGTCCCGGTAGGGCTCCAGACGCTGCTGGAGGTCGTCCAGGTACTCCGCGCCCCGGCCCGAGCGCAGGGTCTCCAGGAGTTCGACCGCCTTGAGTCCCGTGGTGCACGCCTGCTCGATCTCGCGCTGCTGGACCTGCGCGGTGGCGAGCAGGACGTACCCGATGGCGCGGCGGCGCGCGCGGGTCGGGGGGTGTCCGGCGAGGGACTGCTCGGCGCAGCGGGCGGCGGCCTCCGCCTGGCCGAGGTCGCGGTGACAGTGGGCGAGTTCGTCGGCGAGGTACGCCTCGTCGAAGTGGGCGATCCAGGGCGGGTCGTCCCCGGTGTCGGTCTCGGCGGCCTCCAGCGCGGTGATCGCGCGGGTGGACGACAGCTGCGCCGCGCGGACGTCCCCCAGCAGGGCGTGGCCGCGGGCCTCGGCGGCGTGGAACATCGACTCGGCGCGCGGGGTGACCCGTCCGCGCGCCCCTTCCTGCGCCGCGCGCGCCAACTGGGCGATCTCTCTCGGGTTCCCGAGCTGCGCGGCGAGGTGGCTCATGGACGCGGCGAGGACGTACCCGCCGTACCCTCTGTCCCCCGCGGCCTGCGCGAGCCGCAGCGACTGGATGTAGTAGCGCTGGGCGAGACCGGGTTGGCCCGTATCGACGGCCATATAGCCGGCCAGTTCGGTCAGTCGGGCGACAGCGGCGAACAGATCCCGTCCCACGGCCTCCCGGTAGGACCCGGCGAGCAGACCGGAGACGACGCTGTTGAGGTAGTGGACGACGACGGGGCGCACGTGCCCGCTGCCGTACTGGTGGTCGAGGTCGACGAGCGCCTGCGTCATCGCGCGGACGGCGGCCACGTCCGACTGCCCGACACGCGGCCCCGCCGAGCGGGCGACCTGCGCGTCCGGCGCCGAGATCAGCCAGTCGCGGCTGGGCTCGACGAGCGCGGACGCGGCGACGGAGGAGCCGGAGAGGAAGTCACGCCGGCCGACGTCGCTGCGCCACAGCTCGCAGACCTGCTCGATGGCGCCGAGGACGGTGGGGGAGAACTGGAGGCCGACGCCCGAGGCGAGGTTCTTGCCGTTGGCCATGCCGATCTCGTCGATCGTGACCGTGCGGCCGAGTTTGCGGCCCAGCGCCTCGGCGATGATCGCCGGTGCCCTGCCCCGCGGTTGCTGTCCGCGCAGCCAGCGGGCGACGGACGTCTTGTCGTAGCGCAGGTCGAGGCCGTGTTCGGCCCCGCACATGTTGACCCTGCGGGCGAGACCGGCGTTCGAGCACGCCGCCTCCTGGATGAGCGCCTGCAACCGTTCGTTCGGCTGCCGCGCGACAAGCGGCCTTGCGGCCATGGTGTAACCCCCTGTGGCTGCGGTGCCTGCCACGCACCGAGTTGACGTGTCTTCCACCGGTCGGCTCCGGGTCGTAAAAATCCGGCCGTGAAGATCAGTGCCCAGCGAACTTGGCGAAAATGCGGGACTTGCGAGGATTGCCGGAGTGCTGCCCGAACTCCCGGACGGAGCCCACCCCTCAGCGTGACTCCCCGTTCCCCCCGATTTGTGGCTACCCGTTCCCCGGCGCTTTCCTGCCACGCGCCCCCGGACGTGCACCCATGCGCCCCGAAGGCCGAACCGGTGCTCTCCCCCGCGCACCTGAACATCCGTCAGAGCCGGGTGAGAGCCCGCTTCCGCCCAGGCTTTCGGGCACGCGTAACCCCTCGTGACCGCTAGAGTTGTGCTCACCGTGGAAGAGACCATTGCCGGCGTCGCCGAAGCCACCCAAATCCCGAAGCAGCGCGGGGAAACGCTGCTGGAAACCGCCGTCCGCTATGCCGAGGAGCGTCATTGGGACGTGTTCTCCGGCACCTGGCTTGAACCCGTCGACGGAGTGCAGCGCTGCTCCTGCGGTGACGCCAAGTGTGCCGCTCCCGGCGCACATCCCGTGCGCCCCGATTGGGCGTCCCAGGCGACGGGCAGTGCGACCGTCGCCCGCAGGATGTGGCAGAAGCAGCCGATGGCCTCCATCCTGCTGCCCACCGGCCGGACGTTCGACGCGATCTCCGTGCCCGAGACGGCGGGGTTCCTCGCGCTCGCGCGGATGGAGCGGATGGAGCTGACCCTCGGTCCCGTGACCCTCTCCCCCGACGGGCGCATGCAGTTCTTCGTGCTGCCCGGGGCGTCGGTGAAGGTGCCGGATCTGCTGCGGCGGATCGGCTGGTCCGTCGGGTCCCTCGATCTCGACGTCCTCGGCGAGGGGTCCTACGTCGCCGCGCCGCCGACCCGCTTCGGGTCCCGCGCCGTGCAGTGGGCCTGCCGTCCCACCGCCGCGAACCGCTGGCTGCCGGACGCGGAGGAACTCATCTCGCCGCTCGCCTACGCCTGCGGGCGGGATCGGTAAACGCGGTTCCCCTGGCTGGTGTTGGCCGTTCGCGGTGGGGCACTGGGGAGTTACATCGAACCGGTCGGGCCGCGAGGCCCGGCCGAGGGAGTTTGTGGGTTGGGGTGGGTTCAGGTGGGGAGCCGGGTGTCCCACGGCTGAGCCCTAGTTCGACTTCGTCGCCCTCAACGAGTAGACCAGCGGGACCCGTTGCCCTGCCGGGTGCCTGAAGTGGCCGTGGTCGTGCTCGTGCAGGAAGTCCAGACGCAGGCCGGCCGCGGCCAGGGCGCTGACGACGTCGCCGACGCCGTGCCGCCATTCGACGGTCACCGTCGAGGTCATGGGGGCGGTGGAATCGGCGTAGGTGCCGGGGGCGTCTACGACGATGGGGGCGCGGTGGAAGTAGTCGTTCTCGGCGGAGGTGTCCATGGCCGTGTCCACCGAGCCGTCCACCGAGGTCGCCGTGCCGGTCACGTCGTCGTCCAGCAGGTCGGCGATCGGGTGGTACTCGGCGAGATAGAGGAAACCCCCGTCGGCTACGAGCGCGGCGGCCGTCCGCGCCCAGGCGGTGAGGTCCGGGAGCCAGCACAGCGCGCCGAAGCCGGTGTAGACGATGTCGAAGCGCTGCCCTTCCAGTGCCTCGACGGCGTCGTACACGTCCGCGGTGACGAAACGGGCCGTGTCGGCGCCGATCCTCGCGGCCAGGTCGCGGGCCGCCTCGACGGCCGGGGCGGAGAAGTCGAGGCCGGTGACGACGGCTCCGCGCCGGGACCAGGAGAGGGTGTCCAGGCCCAGGTGGCACTGGAGGTGGAGCAAGGTCCGGCCGTCGACGTCACCGACCTCGCTGTCCTCGAAGTCCTGGAGCGAGTCCTTGCCGGCGACGAAGGCGGGGAGGTCGTAGAAGGGGCCGGTCGTGTGGATCGGGACGCGTTCGTCCCAGTTGGCGCGGTTGGCCGAGAGCCAGTCGGGGGTGTGCGGGGGTTCGGGGGCGGGTGGGGGTGTCGTCATGGTGGGGGACGGTAGTCAGGCGGCTGGGCGGAGGCACCTCGTTTTCACCTCCGCCCTCCCCCTCTCACTCCGCGAACACCCCGTCCAGAAACGGCTCGATCGCCGCGCGCCACCCTTCCGGCTGGTCGTAGTGGACGAGGTGGCCGGCGTCGGGAACCTCCGCGTACTGGCCTCGGGGGAGGACGCGGACCATCTCCTGGGCCTCCGCACGGCCGAGTTCGCCGTCGAGGCCGCGGACGACGAGGGAGGGGCACCGGACCTGGGTGAGTTCCTCCCAGTGCGCGTCGTAGACCCAGGTCTCGCGGGACTTGAGCATCTGCTCGGGCTCGAAGACGGGCCGCCAGCCGTCCCCGGACTCGTGCATCACCTCGGCGTAGAACGTCCCGCGCGCGGGGTTGGGCCGCTCGACCCAGGGATCGTCCTCCCCGAACCACTTGCGGACGTCGGCGAGGGTGGCGAAGGGGACGGGCCAGGACTTGAACCAGTCGGCCCACTCCCGCTGGGAGGCCGCGCCGAGGGCGGAAGCCCGCATGTCGCAGACGACGAGCCCGCGGACGAGGTCGGGACGCTTCGCGGCGAGCTGCCACGCGGTGAGCGCTCCCATCGCGTGCCCGATGAGGACGGCGGGACCGAGCCCGAGCTGCTCCAGCGCGGCCTCCGCGTCCTCGACGTACGCCTCGCGGGTGAACGCGGCTTCCGGGGGCTTCTCGCTCTGCCCGTGCCCCCGCTGGTCCAGCGCCACCGCGCGGTGCCGGCCGGAGAGCCAGCGGGCGGTGGAGGCCCAGTGGGAGGCCCGGCCCATGAGGCCGTGGAGTAAGAGGACTCCGGCTCCGGGGTCATCGCTCACGGCGTCACCGGCCGTGGTGTCGCCCGTTCCGGCGTCACCGCTCACCGCATCACCCGAAAGAGCGCCCCGCGCGCTGTCCCCGCCCGGGACGACACCCCGCGCCGCCCGCTCACCCGGCGGCGCCCCCCGCCCGTCCGCCTCGGAACCCGGCCCCCGCCCGGCCTCCTCCGGCGCCCCCGGCTGGTCCGGAATCGGCTTGGGCGGATCACCGAACTCCCAGGCCACGAGGCGTACCCCGCCGGCCCCGGTCACCTCGATGCGTCGCGCCATCGGTCCTGGCACCCCCCTGGCTCCGCTCGGCCGGCCCGCTCCCGCTCAAGCCCACCGGTCCGAGTCTCAACCGCTTCGTGTCTGCCGTCGTACCACTAACGCCCTGTCCCACCACCGCCGTCGGCCGCCCCGCTCCCGCCCGAAGCGCGGCCTCCGCTTTCCGCGGCCCCTCACCCGCAGAATATCGAATGCGCATTCGAGAAACGGGGTATCCGGCGGCAACACCGCTCGTTCGAGTGACCACGCTCAAGGAATGATCGCCGCTGCCGAGGGGAGATCTTCAGCGGGAGGCGGGCCGGTCGGGGAAACCGGTCCGCGGGGACTGACCCTGGGAGCTCGGGGCTCCGGGTCAGCACAGGGGAGGACAGGCCCCGGTGCCGCGAGGCACCGGGGCCCTTCTCACGTCTGCGGCGTGCCATCCCGCCCCCTCCGGTCATATGCCTCACGCGACAGCCTCGCACGCGCAGCGCCGGAGCGCTGCGATTCGGCACAGGGAATCTTCGGGCGCCTCGGACCCGAAGGGAACCCCAAACGCCGTGCGCGGTTCAGGAGTTGACCATGCCCCGCGAAGCGCCCCCGCACGCCCGCCGGGACCCACGGCTCAAGTGGCCTCGGCGTTCGATCCCACCGCCGCTCCGGACGGCCGGGTCACCTCAGCGCCGGGCCGTCTCGACGCTCGGCCGGCTCGGCGTTTGCCCGACTCGGTACTCGGGCCGGCTCAGCGCTTGGCCACGAACACGTGCGACGCGACGTCCGACTCCAGCTCCGCCGCCTCCCCGCCGCTGCCGACCAGCACGCCGCCCGCCGACTCCGTCACGCTGACGACCGATCCGGGCTGGATGCCGGCCCGCCGCAGCGTGTACATCAGCTGCGCGTCCGTCTGGATGGGCTCGCCGATACGCCGGACGACGACGGTCTTGCCCTCGGCGCCGGGGTCGAGGTCGACCAGGGAGACCATGCCCTCGTCGAGGAACGGGTCGGCGCCGTCCTTCTCGCCGAGCTCCTCCAGGCCGGGGATGGGGTTGCCGTAGGGCGACTCGGTGGGGTGGCGCAGCAGCTCCAGGACACGGCGCTCGACGGCCTCGCTCATCACGTGCTCCCAGCGGCACGCCTCCGCGTGGACCTGCTCCCACTCCAGGCCGATCACGTCGACCAGGAGGCACTCGGCGAGGCGGTGCTTGCGCATCACGCGGGTGGCGAGGCAGCGGCCCTCCTCCGTCAGCTCCAGGTGCCGGTCGGTGGCCACGGAGACGAGGCCGTCCCGCTCCATGCGCGCGACCGTCTGGCTCACCGTCGGCCCGCTCTGGTCGAGCCGCTCGGCGATCCGGGCGCGCATGGGGACCACACCTTCCTCCTCCAGCTCAAAGATGGTGCGGAGATACATCTCCGTGGTGTCGATCAGTCCGGACATACATGCCCCTCGATTAGCTCTGCCGAAGGCTCGACGGCTCTTCGGCGCGTGCGCTGGCCCTGGCCTCAATTCTGCCGGATACCACTGACAACCGTGCCGCGCCGACAAAACCACCACCCCGCACACCGGCCTTCAGCAGCGCACCGAACCCCCCACGCCCCCGGCGCACCACCTTCCGCACACAGCCGCCGCATCCTGGTCGACAGATGTTCATCTGCGCGCGGGCGGCGAGCGCGGGTGAGCGACAACCCCACCCACCGCCCCGGCCCCGCACACGTCCCCCGTATTGACACCGCACTGGTCCAGACCGCACGGTGATCCGCGGAACGGGCGGGTGTGGTTCACGGACGGTGTGAAGGGGTTGTCGGGATGGGTGAGCGCGGGGTCGGGGAGCGGTTCTTCGAGGCTGCCGCCGCACTGCTGGAGCGGGTGCGCGCGGAGGAGGCCGAGACGGTGGAGGCGGCGGGCGAACTGCTGGCCGACACGGTCGTCGCGGGCGGGCGGCTGTTCGCCTTCGGCGCGGGCCACTCCTCGCTCGCCGCACAGGATCTCGTCTACCGCGCGGGCGGCCTCGCGGTGATGAACCTGCTGTCCGTCCCGGGCCTGGTCGGCGTCGACGTCCGGCCGGCGACGCTCGGCTCCGCCCTGGAGCGCGTGGACGGCCTCGCGGCGGTCGTCCTGGACAACTCGCCGCTCCGCGCGGGCGACGCCCTGGTCATCGTGTCCCTGTCGGGACGCAACCCGCTCCCCGTCGAAATGGCCCTCCACGCGCGTGCGCGCGGTGTGCGTGTCATCGGCGTCACGTCCGTCGCGTACGCCGCCGAGACCGCCTCCCGGCACTCCTCCGGGACCTTCCTCAAGGACCACTGCGACGTCGTCCTGGACTCCAAGGTCGCCGTCGGCGACGCCGAGCTGTCCCTGGACACCGTCCCGGCCCCCTTCGCCCCCGCCTCCACCGTCGTCACGTCCGCCCTCCTCCAGGCCGTCATGGCCACCGCCGCGGCCTCCCTCGCCGCCCGCGGCGTCGAACCGCCCCTCCTGCGGTCGGGCAACGTCGACGGCGGACACGAGTGGAACGCGCGCGTGATGGACGAGTACAGGGACCGGATCTTCTGGAGCTGATCCGTGACCGGCCGGAAGAGGTGCCTCTAGAGGCGCTTCTCCCCCGCCAGATCCAGCGCCGCGGCGATCCGCACGGCGACGTCCTCGGCGTACGCCGTGTCGACCCGCTCGAACGCCGTACGCCCCCGGCCCCGCAGGAAGGTGACGGCACCCAGGGTGCGCCCGCGGCTGCGCAGGACGGTGGAGAGGGCGTGGACGGTGTCCTCGGGCCACTGCCGGGTGCGCGCCCAGATGCGGGCCTGGTCGTCGGGGATGCCGCCGGCACCGGCACGGACGGTCCCCGCGCGGGCGACGCACTGGAGCGCGGGGTGCCCCTCCGGATAGCCGACGGGGAGACCTGGGTGGGCGCTCAGGACACTCGGCCCCGGCCCGCCCGCGGGGGTCGCCGCGACCCGGACCAGCCGCACGGGCGCGGTGAGGTCGGCGTCCGCGTGCGGGGCGGTGTGGAGGCGGTCCAGGAAGGCGTGGTCGGCGAACCCGGCGAGCGAGAAGTCGAGGTGGACGGTCGCGGCCTCGGCGGGGTCCTCGCACTCGGCCGCCGCGCGCGCGGCCCGGTGCAGTTGGTTGGCGCGGAAGCGCAGCAGCGCCGCCTCCTGCTCGCCCTGCTTGGCCTCCGTGACGTCCTGGAAGAGCCAGCCGACGCCCAGCGGCACGGGCTCCTCCGCGAGCGGCGAGGCCAGCCTCAGGAACCCGCTGCGCCAGCAGCGCCGCCGCTCACCGTCCGGCGTGCGCACGCCGATCCACATCTCGGCCGGCGCGGGCGGGGCGCCTTCCGCGAGGACGTGCGTGAAGGCACTCTCCAGCTCCTGCACGCCGTGGGTGAGCAATTCGCCCAGCGGACGGCCCAGGACGGCCGTACGGCCCGTGCCGAGCGCCCGCGCGGCGTGCGTGTTGACGACGGCGGGGCGCAGGTCCGCGTCGACCAGGACAACGCCCCAGGAGGCGTCCTCGAACAGGGCCTCGCTGAGCGCGATGGACCGCTCCAGGTCGATCTGCGCGTGCACCTCGCTGAACGCGCAGTACAGGCCGGCGGGCTTGCCGTCGGGTCCGCGCACGGCGGACGACTGGGTGCGGACGAGGACCCGGCCGCCGTCCTTGGTGAGGAGCGCGAACTCGTGCACCTGGCGCCCGGCCGCGCGCATGGCGGCCATCAGCCGCCCCTCGACCTCCTCGGCGTCCGCACTGCGCACCGCCCAGCCGGCGAAGCCGTGCCGGCCCACGGCTTCCTCGGCACTCCAGCCGAGGATCCGCTCCGCCTCGCGGTTCCAGTGCGTGACGACCCCGTCGGCGTCGAACGCGCACAGCGCGGCGTCCATGCCGTCGAGCAGCGCGGAGAGCAGGTCGAACCCGTACGGCCCGTCCCTGCCGGGCTCGTCCGGGCCCAGCTCGTCGGTGGTTCCGCTACGTCGGGAAGCACTCATCCGGACCCCCTAACCGCTCCTCGCCCTTCCATTCAACTGGAACGTGACTCAGCCCACACCGTGTTCCCGGAAGCCGGCCCGAGATTCGTGCTCCGCAGATCGACCCACCACTCACCGCCACCGCCGTCCAACGTGTACCGCTCGACCTCGGCGAACCCCCGCGCGCGAGCGAACGCCAGCCCCTCGGTGTTCACCGCCAGCACACACGTCTCGATCGCCCCGGCACCCATCTCGCGCGCGTGGGCGAGCGCGTGCCGGTACAGCGCGTCCCCGTACCCACGCCTCCGGAACTCGGGCAGCACCCGCGCGATGACCGTCGCCGCCCGCTCCTCCCCCTCCGGCGGACGCACGGTCGAGCAGCCGACGAGCACGTCCCCGGCGTACGCGTTCTCCAGCCGGTACCGCACGGCCCGCTCGGCGACCTGTTCGAGCGACAACGCGGCAGGCGGCACGATCACGTTGTGCACGTGCCGCCACTGCTCCAACGCCTGCTCGCCGACTGCGGGTTCAACACGGAAACCGATCACGCGAAGAGCCGAACACGCTCTCCACGCGCGTGTCAACGAAGAGCACCCGGGGCCGCCTCCCCACCCCGATCGTCCTACTTGAGATCCGGTGACGAAAAAACCGGTTGAGGCCCCCGGGAGGGGTTCCTAGGGTGTGGAGCACACACGAAGGGAGGTGGTTCGGCAGATGTACGGAAACCGGACGCGTGAGGTGGCTGCGGGCTAGGGCCCGTCACCCACTCTGTGCGGTGCCGGACCCGCGCGCGGGAGACCGTGTGCAGCCGGCCCAGTCCCAAGCAGTCACCCGACCCGCGAGTCGCCGGTACGTCCGGCCGGCTCCTCTCCGGAGGAACCCGACTCGCGGGTCGCCTGCGTTTTCGGCGGCTTGCTGGGGAGTGAACGGAGGATTTCCGGGAAGTGATCTGCGCCACGTACGAATCCTCCGGCAAGCAGTAGCCTGGGCGTATGCCTCCGCTCGTTCGACGCCGCCACGTGGACTTCGTCCGCGTCACGAGCATGGGCTGTCGACGCTCCGTCTGAGCCTCCAGCCCCGCATTCCCGGCCACCCCACGGCCGTCCGCTCCCGCTCACCCGGCACCCGCGCCCGCACCCCACCCACGGCGGCGGGCCTGCCGCCGTACACCTACGGACGCACCATGACGAACCCGTCGTACCAGCAGCTCCCGATCATCGACCTCTCCGCGGCGGACGCGGGCTCCCGCGCGCGTGCGGAACTGCACGCGCGTCTGCACAGCGCGGCGCACGACGTGGGTTTCTTCCAGCTCGTGGGGCACGGCGTGCCGGACGGCGAGACCGCCGCCCTGCTGACGGCGATGCGGCGCTTCTTCGAGCTCCCGGAGGCCGAGCGCCTCGCCCTCGACAACGTGAACTCGCCGCACTTCCGCGGCTACACGCGCACGGGCGACGAGCGCACCGGCGGCCGTCAGGACTGGCGCGACCAGCTCGACATCGGCGCCGAACGCCCCGCGCGCGTGCCGGGTCCCGGCGAGGCGCCGTACTGGTGGCTCGAAGGCCCCAACCAGTGGCCCGCGTCGCTCCCCGAGCTGCGGACGGCGGCCCTGCGCTGGGTCGACCGCCTCAGCGCCGTCGCGGAGAAGCTCCTGCACGAACTGCTGGCCTCCATAGGCGCGGCCCCTGACTTCTACGACGCCGTCTTCGGGGACCGCGCCCACCCGCACCTCAAGCTCGTCCGCTACCCCGGGAACGCCGGGAACGGCGCCGACCAGGGCGTCGGCGTCCACAAGGACTACGGCTTCCTGACGCTCCTTCTCCAGGACCGGGTGGGCGGCCTCCAGGTCCAGCGCGCGGACGGCCTCTTCCACGACGTGCCGCCTCTGGAGGGCGCTTTCGTCGTCAACCTGGGTGAGCTGCTGGAGGTCGCCACGAACGGCTACCTGCTCGCCACCAACCACCGCGTGGTCTCCCCGCCGGCCGCAGTGGAACGTTTCTCCGTCCCGTTCTTCTACAACCCGCGCCTGGACGCGCGCGTGGAGCCCCTGGTCTTCCCGCACGCTTCGACCGCCCCCGGGGTGACGACGGACCCGGCGAACCCCCTGTTCGCGGAGTACGGCTTCAACGAGCTGAAGGGCAAGCTGCGGGCACACCCGCTGGTGGCGGAGAGGCACCACACGAGCCTCCTGACGCCCGCGTAACGGCCTCGTACGGGCACGGACGAGACGGACGGCCCCGGGGGTCCCGCACCTCGGGAGGGGCCGTCCCAGGCCGCCTCAGGGCCTCAATGGGAGATTCCCGCGTGCCCCGGGACCTCCCGAGGCTCCCGAACCCCCGGCCCCACGTACCTCGCGGACGGCCGCACCAGCCGCCCCGTCCGCTTCTGCTCCAGAATGTGCGCCGACCACCCCGCCGTACGCGCGCACGTGAACATCGACGTGAACATGTGCGCCGGCACCTCCGCGAAGTCGAGGACGATCGCCGCCCAGAACTCCACGTTGGTGGCGAGCACCCGGTCGGGCCGGCGCGCGTGCAGCTCGGCGAGCGCGGCCTTCTCCAGCGCCTCGGCGACCTCGAACCGCGGCGCCCCCAGCTCCCGCGCGGTACGCCGCAGCACGCGCGCGCGTGGGTCCTCCGCGCGATAGACCCGGTGCCCGAAGCCCATCAGGCGCTCACCCCGGTCGAGCGCCTGGCGCACGTACGCCTCGGCGTCGCCCGTCCGCTCGATCTCCTCGATCATGCCGAGCACCCGGGAGGGCGCCCCGCCGTGCAGCGGCCCGGACATGGCCCCGACGGCCCCGGAGAGCGCGGCGGCGACGTCCGCGCCGGTGGAGGCGATGACCCGCGCGGTGAACGTCGAGGCGTTCATGCCGTGCTCGGCGGCGGACGTCCAGTACGCGTCGACGGCCGCGACGTGCCTCGGGTCCGGCTCCCCGCGCCAGCGGATCATGAACCGTTCGACGACGGACCGCGCCTTGTCGATCTCCCGCTGCGGCACCATCGGGGTGCCCTGCCCGCGCGCGGACTGCGCGACGTACGAGAGGGCCATCACAGCGGCCCGCGCGAGGTCGTCGCGGGCCTGGGCCTCGTCGATGTCCAGGAGGGGCCTGAGGCCCCACACAGGGGCCAGCATGGCCAGCGCGGACTGCACGTCGACCCGGATGTCCCCGGAGTGCACCGGGATCGGGAACGGCTCGGCGGCCGGCAGCCCCGGGTCGAACGCGCCGTCGACCAGCAGGCCCCAGACGTTCCCGAACGAGACGTGCCCCACCAGGTCCTCGATGTCGACGCCCCGGTACCGCAGGGCGCCGCCCTCCTTGTCCGGTTCGGCGATCTCCGTCTCGAACGCGACGACTCCTTCGAGACCGGGTACGAAGTCGGACATCAGGCGGCTCCTCGATGTGTGCGAACGGGATGTGCGGGTGAGTGTGCGGGGGTGCCTCGGGTGATACGGGGTGCGCGGAAGGGGTACTCGGGTGCGACGGGGGCGCGAGCCGGGTGCCGGGTGCGGATCCGGCGTGGCGGGCGGCTCCCCGCGCGGCGGACGCGTGCGGCTTGCGGGTGTACCGGGAGGCGTCGTCCGTCCCACCGGTGCGGCATCAGCACCATATCCCCGAGTGTCACCTTTGGGGAGGTCGTACGGCACTGAGTGCCACCCGAAGGGTGCCCGCCGGAGCACCGGGACATGCCTGACGGCGTACGGCGGTCGCGCCTCTTGCGCGATACGGCAGACCTCCCCGCCCGCGGCCCTGATGCGGCAGGATGACCACGTGAGCGACCACGACAGCGCGTCCCCCGATCCCGCCGCGATGCGTACGCAGTACCGGGCGGAGGGTCTTGCCGAGGACGACCTCGCGGCGACCCCCGTGGAGCAGTTCGCCCGCTGGTTCAAACAGGCCGCCTCGGAGGCGCACCTGTTCGAGCCGAACGCGATGGTCGTCTCCACCGCCGACGCCGAGGGACGGCCGAGCGCGCGGACCGTGCTGCTGAAGCACTTCGACGAGCAGGGGTTCGTCTTCTACACCAACTACGAGTCCCGCAAGGCCCACGACCTCGCCGAGAACCCGTACGTCGCTCTCCTCTTCCCCTGGCATCCGATGGCCCGCCAGGTCATCGTCCAGGGCGTCGCCCGCCGCACCGGCCGTGACGAGACCGCCGCGTACTTCCGCACCCGCCCGCACGGCTCCCAGCTCGGCGCCTGGGCCAGCGCCCAGTCGACCCCCGTCCCCTCCCGCGCGGAACTCGACGCCTCGTACACCGAGCTGGCGGCCCGCTACCCCGAGGGCGAACAGGTCCCCGTCCCGCCGCACTGGGGCGGCTTCCGCATTGCCCCGCAGTCCGTCGAGTTCTGGCAGGGCCGCGAGAACCGCCTCCACGACCGGCTCCGGTACGTCGCGGAGGCGGACGGGGGGTGGCGGGTGGAGCGCTTGAGCCCCTGAGGGGCCCGGGGGTTCAGATCCTGCCCCCGAGGTAGACCGTGCGGTGCCCCTCCAGGAAGCCGGATATTCGGGCGCGGAAAGCTTCGGAGAGCCGGGGCCAGTTCCAGAACTCGAAGCCGAGGTGGACGAAGGCCATGGAGTTGTCGCTCCAGTCCCAGTCGGGCAGCGGGACGGCTTCGGTACAGGCGGGACAGGTGAGGACGCCGACCGCGCCGGTCTCGTGCCAGAGGGCGATGGCATCGCCGAAGTCGGTCAGCGGACCGCCCTCGTCGGTGCAGACCGCCTGGCAGCGCGGGCAGATCGCGTCGAATCTCCCCGTGCCGAGGAAGATGTGCGGTTCGACGTGGACGGCAACGCCCTCGGGCGCTCCCCAGCGCGCGTCGGCGACCGCCTTGTGCCAGTGCGGGCCGGGTGGATGGGCCAGGTCGCTCCCCAGCGCCCAGCCCGACTGCGCCTCGGCCAGCACGATGCCCTCTGCGACCAGCCAGTCCACCACTGCGCGGGCGAGGTGCGCGGCGTCCTGCGGAGTCGCGTCGCGGTCGGCGACCGTCTGGTACGTGTCCCCCATGGCACCCACCGTAGATCCCGCCACTGACAACGCCCCTGAACTGCACCTTTGCCTCCCTCACTTCACCCCAACTCCGCCTCCACCAACGCCACCCACTGCCCCACCACCCGCTCCCGCCGGGCCCGGTCGTCCGTGAGCAGGTTGGCGAGCCCCAGCCCCCGCGCCATGTCCAGCAACCCCTGGACGGTCTCCCGCGCGCCGGGGCGTGACTCGTCGGCGCCGAGGAGTTCGACGGCGATGCGGTGGGCCTCGCGCCCGACGTGGGCCTCCAGTTCGGTGACCCGGGGGCGGAGCTGTTCCTCGTTGGAGGCGGCGACCCACAGGTGGAGGGCCGCGCGGAAGAGGGGCCCGGTGTAGAGGTCGACGAGGGCGGTGACGACGGCCGCGCGGTCGGTGGCCCCCTGCGGGAACAGCGCGCGCAGGGCCCCGGACCGCTCCTCGGCGACGTACTCGACGGCGGCGGTGAACAGGTCCTCACGGGTGGGGAAGTGGTGCTGCGCGGCCCCCCGGGAGACCCCCGCGCGCTCGGCGACGACGGAGACCGTGGAGCCCGCCCAGCCGTGTTCGGCGAGGCAGGCGACGGCGGCCTCCAGGAGCCGCTGCCGGGTGGCCCGGCTGCGGTCCTGCTTGGGCACCCGGTCGCCCGGCGCGCGGTCGGCGGTCACAACACCCATGCGGGGTCCCGTCGTTCGAGGAAGGCAGTCGTCCCTTCGCGGGCCGCCGGCGAGGAGAACAGCCGCGCGGAGAGCGCCGTCAGCTCTGCGGCGTCCCGGTCGAAGGCTTCGAGAACCTTAGCCGTGAGCAGCCGTTTCGTCTCCGCCAGCCCGTCCGGCGCGGCTCTGCGCAGCCCGTCGAGGACGGGCGCGAGGGCGTCGTCCACGTCGTCCCCGGCGACCGTCACGAGCCCGCCGCGGACGGCTTCGGCGGCGTCGAACCGCTCGCCGGTGAGGCAGTACCGCGCGAGGGCGCGGGGGTCCGCGCGCGGCAGCAGGGGCAGCGAGATGACGGCGGGCGCGACCCCGACGCGCACCTCGGTGAACGCGAACGTCGATCCGGTGGACGCCCCGGCGACGTCGCAGGCGGCGACGAGCCCGAGTCCGCCCGCGCGGACGTGCCCGGCGATCCGCGCGACGACGGGTTTGCCGAGTTCGACGACCGCGCGGAGCAGCTCCACGAACTCCTTCGGCGCGGGCGGGTCCTTGAGATCGGCGCCCGCGCAGAACGTGCTCCCGCTGTGGGTGAGGACGACGGCCCGGACGCCGGGATCCTTCGCGCAGTCGGCGAGCGCGTCCGCGAGGGTGCCGACGAGGGCCGCCGAGAGGGCGTTGCGGGTGTCCACGGCGTCGAGGCTGAGGCGCTCGACACCGCGCTCGCGGCTGCGGCCGACCAGTGTCATGTCCGCCCCCTCAGCTGGCGCCGCAGGAGCTTCCCTGAGGCCGCGCGGGGCACCGTGTCGACGAACGTGACCCGGCGGACGCGCTTGTAGGGCGCGACGCGTTCGGCGACGTACATCATGACCTCTCCTTCGGAGAGGTCCTCGGCGTACGGCCGGCGCACCACGTGCGCGTGCGGCACCTCGTTGCCGTCGGCGTTGTACGTGCCGACGACGGCGGCGTCGGCTATGTCCGGGTGGGTCAGCAGGAGTGCTTCGAGTTCGGCGGGGGCGACCTGGAAGCCCTTGTACTTGATGAGTTCCTTGACCCGGTCGACGACGAACAGCCAGCCGCTCTCGTCGACGTGCCCGACGTCCCCGGTGTGCAGCCAGCCGTCGGTGTCGATCATCGCGTCGGTGGCGTCCGGCCGGCCCAGGTAGCCCTTCATGACCTGCGGTCCCCGGAAGAGGAGTTCGCCGGACTCCCCGGGGCCGAGGTCCTTGCCGGGGTCGTCGAGGGAGACGATCCGCATCTCGGTGCCGCCGATAAGCTTGCCGACGGTCCCGGGTGGCGCCTCGCGCATCGCGGCCAGGGGGACGATGTGGGTGCCGGGCGACAGTTCCGTCATGCCGTACGCCTGGCCGAGGGGCGGCAGGTTCAGCCGGCGCGCGCAGGCAGCGGCGAGACCGGCGTCGAGGGGGGCGGCGGCGCTGATGACATACCTCACGGACGACAGGTCGTACCGCTCGACCGCCGGGTGCTTGGCGAGCGCCAGGACGATCGGCGGGGCGACGTACAGGCCGGTGATGCGGTGTTTCTCGACGGCCGCGAGGAACGTCTCCAGGTCGAAGCGGGGCAGGACGACGACGGTGGCGCCCTGGCGCAGGGGGGCGTTCATCAGCGCTGTGAGGCCGTAGATGTGGAAGAACGGGAGGACCGCCAGGATCCGGTCACCCGGGCCCATGGGGACCACCTGCTCCAACTGGGCGAGGTTCGTGGCGATCTGACGGTGGGTCAGCATGACGCCCTTGGGGACGCCGGTCGTCCCGGAGGAGTACGGGAGGACGGCGACGTCCTCGACGGGGTCGACGTACGGGGTTGGTTCGGCGGCCCGGGAGGCGAGCATGCCGCTCAGCGAGCGGTGGCCGGTCGCGGCGTCGCAGACGAAGATCTCCTCGACGCCGCCGGCGAGTTCGGCCGCGCGGCGGGCCGTCTCCAGGAGGGGCGAGACGGTGACGATCCACCGCGCGGCCGAGTCGCGGAGCTGGCCCGCGAACTCCTCGGGCGTGCACAGGGGGTGGACGGTGGTGACCGAGGCGCCCGCGCGCGTGGCGGCGTAGAAGGCGACCGGGAAGGCGACCGTGTTGGGGCTGTGCAGGGCGAGGACGTCCCCCTTGCGCACGCCCGCGTCGGCGAGCGCGGCGGCCACGCGCCGGTGGAAGCGGTCCAGTTGCTCGTAGCTGAGGGTCGTGCCGTCCACGCCGTCGACCAGCGCGGGCAGGTCGCCGGACTCGGCGGCGCGGCCGAGGACGGCGTCGTGGATGGGCAGGTCTACGGCGGGAACGTCTGCGTACTCGCTGCGGAACACGGTTCCTCCTCGCGCGGGGGCGGCGGTCAGTACGACTTGGGCAGGCCCAGGCTCTGGTGGGAGACGTAGTTGAGAATCATTTCCCGGCTCACCGGAGCGATACGGGCCACGCGCGCGGCGGTTATCAGCGAGGCGATGCCGAACTCGCGTGTGAGGCCGTTGCCGCCGAGGGTCTGCACGGCCTGGTCGACGGCCTTCACGCACGCCTCCCCGGCCGCGTACTTGGCCATGTTGGCGGCCTCGCCCGCGCCCGTGTCGTCCCCCGCGTCGTACAGGTGGGCCGCCTTCTGTGTCATCAGGCGGGCCAGTTCGAGGTCGATGTGCGCCTGGGCGAGGGGGTGGGCGATCGCCTGGTGGGCGCCGATGGGGGTGTCCCAGACGGTGCGGTCGCGGGCGTACGCGACGGCGCGCGCGAGCGCGTACCGGCCCATGCCGATCGCGAAGGCGGCCGTCATGATCCGCTCGGGGTTGAGGCCGGCGAAGAGCTGCGCCAGGCCCGCGCCCTCGTCGCCGACGAGGGCTTCGGCGGGGAGCCGGACGTCGTCCAGGGTGAGTTCGAACTGCTTCTCCGCGCTGTGCAGTTCCATGTCGATGCGGCGGCGGGTGAAGCCCGGTGCGTCGCGCGGGACGATGAACAGGCTGGGCCGCAGGCGGCCCGTGCGCGCGTCCTCGGTGCGGCCGACGATCAGGGTGGCGTCCGCCGCGTCCACGCCCGAGACGAACACCTTGCGGCCGGTGAGGAGCCAGTCGGCGCCGTCGCGGCGGGCCGTGGTGGTGATGCGGTGGCTGTTGGAGCCGGCGTCCGGTTCGGTGATCCCGAAGGCCATCAGGCGCGAGCCGTCCGCGAGGGCGGGGAGCCACTCGCGCTTCTGCGCGCCGGTGCCGAAGCGGGCGATCACCGTGCCGCAGATGGCCGGGGAGACGATCATCATCAGCAGGGGTGAGCCCGCCGCTCCCAGTTCTTCGAGGACGAGGGCGAGTTCGGCGATGCCGCCGCCTCCGCCGCCGTACGCCTCCGGCAGGTTGACCGAGAGGTAGCCGAGCTTCGCGGCCTCCTGCCACAGCTCGGTGGGGTGACGGCCCTCGTCGACGACCTTCGTGAGGTAGTCGCGGCCGTAGCGCCCGCCGAGGGCCGCGACGGCCGCACGGAGGGCCTTGTGCTCGTCTGTTTCGACAACGGGGTTCACGGTGCTCCTTCTTCGCTCTCGACCACGGCCAGCAGGGCTCCCACCTCCACCTGCTGTCCTTCCTGGACCTCCAGCGCCGTCAGCGTCCCGGCGGCCGGGGCGGAAATGGCGTGTTGCATCTTCATCGCTTCGAGCCAGACAATCGGTTCTCCCGCCGCGACACTCGATCCGGTGACGAGACCGGGCGCCACCTTGACGACCGTCCCGGGCATCGGCGCGACCAGCGAGCCCGGGACCCGCTGGGGCACCGGGTCCGGGAAGCGGGGCAGCACGGTCAGCGCCGTCCCGTTCACGTGCACCCGGTCGCCGTACCGGGCGACCTCGAACCGGCGCCGCACACCGTCGGCTTCGAGGACGACGCTCCCCGCGTCCGCGTGGACCACGCGCACCCCGTCCGCCTCCAGTCCGGCGCGCGTGTGCCGGTACTCGACCTCGTGCTCCTCGCCGGCGAGTGCGTACCGCTTGCGCTGGGGCTGCGAGGGGACGTTGCGCCAGCCGCCGAAGCGGGAGCGGCCGTGCGCGTCCGCGAGGGCCGCCGCGAGAGGCGCGAGGGGGTCGGCGGGCGCGCGCGTGAGGGCCGCGAGGTGACGGTCGTAGAAGCCGGTGTCCATCCGGGCCGCCGTGAACTCCTCGTGGCGCAGGGAGCGCAGGAGGAGGTCCCGGTTGGTCGTCGGCCCGTGGACCACCGCCCGTTCCAGGGCCCCGGCGAGCTTGCGGACCGCCTCCGCGCGCGTGGGCGCGTGGACGACGAGTTTGGCGAGCAGCGGGTCGTAGTGGACGCCGATCCCGTCGCCGTCGGCGTACCCGGTGTCCAGGCGGACGCCCTCCGGGACGGCGAGGCGGTGCAGGGTGCCGGTCTGCGGGGTCCAGTCGCGCGCGGGGTCCTCGGCATAGAGGCGGGCCTCGATCGCGTGCCCGCGCGCGGGGGGAGGCTCGTCCGGGAGGGCGGCTCCTTCGGCGACGCGGATCTGTCCGGCGACCAGGTCGAGGCCGAACACGGCCTCCGTGACGGGGTGTTCGACCTGGAGGCGGGTGTTCATCTCCAGGAAGTGCGCGGTGCCGTCGGGGGCGAGGAGGAACTCGACGGTTCCGGCGCCGACGTACGCCACCGCGCGCGCGGCACGTACGGCGAGGGCGTGGAGTTCCCGGGTCACCGTCTCGGACAGCCCCGGTGCGGGTGCCTCCTCGATCACCTTCTGGTGGCGCCTCTGGAGGGAGCAGTCGCGCGTGCCGAGCGCCCACACGGTGCCGTGCGTGTCGGCGAGGATCTGCACCTCGACGTGGCGCCCGTTCTCGACGTACGGCTCGACGAACACCTCGCCGTCCCCGAAGGCGCTCGCGGCCTCCGCGCGGGCGGCCTCCAGGGCGGGGGCGAGGTCCCGCGCGCTGCGCACGATCCGCATCCCGCGCCCACCGCCCCCGGCCGCCGCCTTCACCAGCACCGGGAGGTCGTCCTCGGTGACGTCGGTGAGCGGGGCGATCCCCATGAGGGCCTTCGCGCGCGTCTTGGACGCCATCGCCTCGATCGCCTCGGGGGACGGGCCGATCCACAGGAGGCCCGCGTCGAGGACCGCGCGGGCGAACTCGGCGTTCTCGGACAGGAACCCGTACCCGGGGTGCACGGCGTCCGCGCCGGCCGCGAGCGCCGCCTTCACGATCAGGTCGCCGCGCAGGTACGTCTCGGCGGGCGTCGCTCCGGGCAGCCGTACACAGCGGTCGGCCACGCGCGCGTGGAGGGCGTTCTCGTCGGCGTCCGAGTGCACGGCGACCGTTCGGATTCCCGACTCACGGCACGTACGGAAGACCCGGCAGGCGATCTCGCCCCGGTTGGCCACCAGCAGCGTCGAAATCACTGGGCCTCACATCCGGAAGACGCCGAAGCCGCCGCGCGCGCCTTCGTAGGGGGCGGTGTGGATCGCGGACAGGCACAGGCCGAGGACCGTGCGGGTGTCGCGCGGGTCGATCACTCCGTCGTCGTACAGCCGCCCCGACAGGAACATCGGCAGGGACTCCGACTCGATCTGCCGCTCGACCACGGCGCGAAGGCCCGCGTCGGCCTCCTCGTCGTACGGAAGGCCCTTCGAGGCGGCGGACTGCCGGGCGACGATCGACAGGACGCCTGCGAGCTGCCGAGGGCCCATGACGGCCGATTTGGCGCTGGGCCAGGCGAACAGGAACCGGGGGTCGTAGGCCCGGCCGCACATCCCGTAGTGGCCGGCCCCGTACGACGCGCCCATGAGGACCGACAGGTGCGGCACCCGGCTGTTGCTCACCGCGTTGATCATCATCGCGCCGTGCTTGACGATGCCGCCCTGTTCGTACTCCCGGCCGACCATGTAGCCGGTGGTGTTGTGCAGGAACAGCAGCGGGATGTCCCGCTGGTTGGCGAGCTGGATGAACTGGGCGGCCTTCTGGGACTCCTGGCTGAACAACACGCCCTGCGCGTTCGCGAGTATCCCTACGGGGTAGCCGTGCAGCGTCGCCCACCCGGTGGTGAGGCTCGTCCCGTACAGCGGTTTGAACTCGTCGAAGTCGGAGGCGTCGACGATCCTCGCGATCACCTCGCGCGGGTCGAACGGAACCTTCAGGTCGCCCGGGACGATCCCCAGGAGTTCCTCCGCGTCGTACTTCGGAGGACGGTACGGTCCCGGTTCGTCGTACGCCTTGCGGTGGTTGAGACGCGCCACCACGCGGCGTGCCTGCCGCAGGGCGTCCCGCTCGTCCACCGCGAAGTGGTCGGCGAGACCCGACACGCGCGCGTGCATCTCCGCGCCGCCCAGGGACTCGTCGTCGCTCTCCTCACCGGTCGCCATCTTCACGAGCGGCGGGCCGCCGAGGAACACCTTGGCGCGCTCCTTGACCATGATCACGTGGTCGGACATCCCGGGGATGTACGCGCCACCGGCCGTGGAGTTGCCGAAGACGACCGCGACCGTCGGGATGCCCGCCGCCGAGAGCCGGGTGAGGTCCCGGAAGATCGCACCCCCGGGGATGAAGATCTCCTTCTGTGACGGCAGATCGGCGCCCCCGGACTCCACCAGGCTGACGCAGGGCAGCCGGTTGGCGAGCGCGATGTCGTTCGCCCGGAGGGCCTTTTTCAGGCTCCAGGGGTTGCTCGCCCCGCCGCGCACGGTGGGGTCGTTGGCCGTGATCAGGCACTCCACGCCCTCGACGACCCCGATGCCCGTCACGAGCGACGCGCCCACCGGGTACTCGCTCCCCCACGCCGCCAGCGGCGACAGCTCCAGGAACGGCGTGTCCGGATCGACCAGCAACTCGATCCGCTCCCGCGCGAGCAGCTTCCCCCGCGCGCGGTGCCGCTCCACGTACTTCGGCCCGCCCCCGGCGAGCGCCTTCGCCTGTTCGACGGCGAGTTCGTCGAGCTTCCCCCGCATCGCCTCACGGTTCGCCCGGTAGTCCGGGCCGTGCACATCCAGAGCGGTCGACAGGACGGTCACGGGGTGGCCTCCGAGGGGGTGGGGTCGTCCGGGGCGTCCGGCAGGGGTCCCGAGGGGCCGTCGGCGGGCCCTGGAGGGCTCGGACGGGGTGGCCGGGGAGCGGGAGGATCCGAGGGCCGCGTGAGGCTGTCTGCGGGCTCTGTGGGGCTCGTGCCGGGCGGCGGGGCGCCGGGAGGTGCCTGGCTCCCGACAGGTGCCCTGGCGGCGCCGGGTTCCCGGGCGGCAAGAGGCCCCCGCGCGTGGAAGTGCGGCCGGTCGTCCCGGTGTTCCGGTGACGCGCCCGCGCGCGCCGAAGTCGTCAGCAGGCTCTCCGGGACGTCCACGTGCCGCGCGCGCAGCCATTCGCCGAGGGCCTTCGCCTGGGGGTCGAAGCGGTGCCGGGAGGCGGCTCCGGCGCCGAGGAGGCCCTCGACGACGAAGTTGACGGCGCGCAGGGCGGGCAGGACGTGCCGGGTGACGGGAAGGGCGCGGCTCTCGGGGATCAGCTCCCGGAACCGGTCGACCGTCAGCTCGTGGACCAGCCAGCGCCACTCCTCGTCGGTCCGCACCCACACCCCGACGTTGGCGTCCCCGCCCTTGTCCCCGCTCCGCGCCCCGGCGACCGTCCCCAGGGGTACCCGTAGTACCGGGGAGGGAGGCGGCGGCGCAGGCAGCACCGGCTGCGGCACCGGTTCGAGGACGACGGTGCCGGCGGCCGGGGGGACGACGATCCGCCGCCCGTCGTCGAGGACGGCCCGGTGCTCGACCTCGCCCCGGGGCACGTACGCCGCCTCGAACACCCCGTAGGGGGAGCCCCGGCCGGGCGGCGCGAGCACATGGAACCCGGGGTAGCTCGCGAGAGCCAGTTCGACGGCGGCCCCGCTCAGCGCCCGCCCGACGGCCTCCTCCCGTACGTCCCGTACGACCAGCCGCAGGACCGCGCCAGCCCCCTCCTCGGTCCCGGCGTCGGCCCGGTCGCTCCGCACGAGCTCCCACCGCACCTCGGCGGGCCGCACCCCGGCGAAGGCGTACGTCTCCATCTGCTCCCGCACGAGCGCGGCCTTGGCCTCGATGTCGAGCCCGGTGAGCACGAAGGCGACCTCGTTGCAAAACCCCCCGAGCCGGCTCAGCCCGACCTTGAGATCCGGCGGCGGCGCCTCCCCCCGTACCCCTACGACCCTGACCCGGTCCACCCCGTCACTCTCCAGTCGTACGGAGTCGAGGCGGGCGGTCACATCGGGCCCCGCGTACCGGGCGCCACCCGTCTCGTACAGCAGTTGCGCGGTGACCGTCCCGACGTCGACCAGCCCGCCCGTGCCGGGGTGCTTGGTGATCACGCAGCTGCCGTCGGCGTGGAGTTCGGCGACCGGGAAGCCGGGTCGGCGCACGTCGGCCTCCCGGAAGAACGCGTAGTTGCCGCCGGTGGCCTGCGTCCCGCACTCCAGGACGTGCCCGGCGACGACCGCGCCCGCGAGCTTGTCGTACTCCGTCGGCCCCCACCCGAAGTGCGCGGCGGCGGGCCCGGTGACGAGCGCCGCGTCGGTCACCCGCCCGGTCACCACGATGTCGGCGCCCTCCCGCAGGCACGCGGCGATCCCGAACCCCCCGAGGTAGGCGTGCGCGGCGAGCGCGTCCGGGAACCGCCCCCGCAGATCGTCCCCCTCGACGTGCGCGACCTTCACCGGAACCCCGAGCCGGCCTGCCAACTTCCGTACGGCATCGGCGAGTCCGGCCGGATTGAGCCCCCCGGCGTTGGTGACGATCCGCACCCCGCGTTCGTGTGCGAGGCCGAGGCAGTCCTCCAGTTGCCGCAGGAAGGTGCGCGCGAACCCGCCGCCGGGGTCCTTGAGTTGGTCCCGGCCGAGGATGAGCATGGTCAGTTCGGCGAGGAAGTCGCCGGTGAGGACGTCGAGTTCGCCTCCGGTCAGCATCTCGTGGAGGGCGTCGAGGCGGTCGCCGTAGAACCCTGAGAAGTTGCCTATCCGGAGCGTCACCCGGCCTCCCCGGCAGGCGGTCCGCCAGGCTGTTCAGCGGGGGCCGACTTCGGCGGGCGACCCCCTCCGGGCGGTCCCGCGAAGACCTGGGCGATCCCCAACCACTGCTCGGCTTCCGACCCTTCGGCTCTCAGGGCGAGATCGGACCGGTGGGCCCGCTGGGTGACCAGAAGGCAGAAGTCAAGCGCCGTCCCGCTGACACGCTGATCGGCGTTCTCCGGACCGTACGTCCACAACTCGCCTGAGGGTGCGATGAGTTCGACGCGGAATTCCTCGTACGGCATCTCCAGTCCGTGCACGCCGAACGCGAAGTCCCGGGTGCGGACGCCGAGTCGGGCGATGTGCCGGAGCCGGTCGGTGGGGACCGGGGTGACACCGAGCGCGTCCGCGACGTCCAGGCCGTGCGCCCAGGTCTCCATCAGCCGGGCGGTGGCCATGGAGGCGGTCGACATCGGCGGGCCGTACCAGGGGAAGCGCCCCCGCTCAAGCGCGGACCGCAAAACCTTCTCCAGCGCCTCACGTTCGGCCCGCCAGCCCCCGAGCAAGCGCTCGGGCGGCCGTTCCGCCCCCTCCCGCGCCCCGGCGTCCACGAAGTCGCCGGGCGCCACGAGCGCCTTCTCCACCTCGCGCGAGAACGCGCCCTGGTCGGTCATCGCCATCCGGGCGGACCGGTCGGTCCAGGCGAGGTGCGCGATCTGGTGAGCGATGACCCAACCGGTCGCGGGGGTCGGCAGTTTCCACTGCTCCGGGGTCAACTCGGCTACCAGCCGGTCGAGTTCCTCGCTCTCGGCACGCAGATCATCGATGACGGGGGTGGGGTCGGCCATGGGCCGAGCATGGCAGCGAGGGTTAAAACAATCAAGCGTGCTTGCATGGATTGAGTCAGGGCGGTCACCGGGCGCCCGCAGCCGCCCGGCCGTTCAGTGGCCGACAGGCCGTTCAGTGGCCGGCTGCTCCTTGGCCGACAGGCCGTCCAGTCCCCGCCCCCACCGCCTCGACCAGCAGCTTCACGGCGTCCAACCGTGGAATCACCCGCATGCAGTGGACCGCCTGCTCCGCGCCGAACACCCGCTGATCCTCGGTGACTTCCGGGTCGACCGCGCAATCCGCCTGCACCCGAACATAGTTGAGGGCCGTCGCGAAGAGCATGGAGAACGACCGCACCCCTCGGATCACCCCGGGACCACCCGCCGAACGATAGGCCCGCACGATCCGCCGCGCCCTCCCGGCGTCCGGCTCGTTCCCTCCCGACCAGATGAACAGGGCACGCGCCAGCTCCTGTTCGGCCGAGATCGTCCCGGCGTTGTCCCAGTCGAGCAGAACCGGCCCCGCAGGTCCCACCAGGACGTTCTGCGGCTGAAAGTCGAGATGCGACGTCACCAGATCGGCGTCACCCGCAGGTCCCACCCACTCGGACAGCTCAGGTACGACGCCCTTGACGAAGCGGTCCAGTTCACCGGACCAGGGCAGCTCCGCGCGGTGCACCTTCTCACCGAGTTCCTGCCACTCGGCGTCGTCGGGGCACCGCTCGTACCAGTCGGCCACCGGCCCCTCCGCACCCGCCCCCGCTCGGTGGACAAGCCCGGCCGTCCGCCCGAACCAGTCCAGGATCGCGGGGTCGGCGGCATCGGCGGAGCTCCCCTCCACCCAGTCGTACAGCTTGACCGCGGACGCCCCGAGCCGGGTGACGTGGACACCGTCGCGATTGGCGTGGAGCCGGGGCGCGGAGATACCCAGCTCTTCCGCCGCGTCCCTGAGCGCCGCCTCCCGAGCGACCTGCTCCTCGTCACACCCGAACAGCATCTCCTTCACCGCCCACGACGACCCGGCGCCGGTCAACTTCCAGATCCGCCCCAAGGCACCCCGGGTCACGGCGGTGACGGTCCACGGGCCGGAGCCGAGAGAGTAGGCGTCGGCGACGGCTGCGGCTTCGACTGTCCTGGTGGGTGCGGGCACGGGGGTGGACTGTAGTTCCCGTAGTACTCGCGGGGTACGGGATTTCTCCGTGAACCCGGCTAGGCGGACCGGAAGATCCCCTCGGGATCGTCATAAGCCCATCCCGCGAACTCCTCGAACCCCAGGTTGCCGATGCTCAGGTTCGCGTGGACCTCGTTGAGTTGTGCGGGGGCGACGCGGAAATCCCGCCCGAACTCGGTCAGTCGCTCGTAGTCCTCATCGTCGAAGCATTCCTCCCGCGTCAGCGTGGTGACCGCCAGCAACGGGTGGCTCTCGGCCTGCATGGTCGTACGGTCGGCAAGGAAAACAGCGACCAGATTGTCGTCGTCGCGGACTGCCGTCAGCACTTCATCAGGGGTCGCCTCTGCCCAGACCGGATCGTCGACGAAGTGAACGTCCGCCTCGTACGGCATGTCCCCCCAGGGCTTCATCAGCTCCGCCGCCACGCCCCGCCACGCCTGGTCGTCGAGGTAGTCGGTCCTGACAACCAGCGCATCGAACTCATCACGGCCGGTGACAGCGGGCAACGCTCGCATGCCTTTCCCCTCATGCTCATCAGCGACACCGTCGACGATCCCCTACGGGGGCAACCGTACGACCTAGGTACTTCGCCCCCACTCCGCCCCTCCTCCAAGTACTACGGGTACCCCCGTAGGGGACCCCGCTAGACGGAGGCGTCCGGCACCTTTGCCTTCCCCCGCCCCACCTGTGTCCGTACAGCCCCCATGCTCGCCCCGATGACCAGGGCGATCGCCAGTGCCTGGAGCGAGGTCAGGGCCTGGTCCAGGATGAAGAACCCGGCCGCCGAGGCGATCGCGGGTTCGAGGCTCATGAGGATCGCGAAGGTGGAGGCGGGCAGGCGGCGCAGGGCGAGGAGTTCGAGGGTGTAGGGGAGGACCGAGGAGAGGATCGCCACGGACGCCCCGAGCCCCAGTGTCACCGGGTCCAGCAGCTTCGTCCCCGCCTCCGCGATCCCGAGGGGCAGGAAAATGATGGCCCCGACAGCCATCGCCAGCGCGAGTCCGTCCGCCTGCGGGAAGCGGCGACCCGTACGGGCGCTGAAGACGATGTACGCCGCCCACGCCGCACCCGCGGAGAGCGCGAACCCGACGCCGACCGGATCGAGGCTGCCGAAGCCCCCTCCGCCGAGCAGGAAGACCCCGCCCAGGGCGAGCGCCGCCCAGACCGCGTTCAGCGCGCGGCGGGACGCCAGCACCGAGAGGGCCAGCGGGCCGAGGACCTCCAGGGTGACCGCGGGGCCGAGGGGGATACGGGCGATGGCCTGGTAGAAGAGGCCGTTCATCGCGGACATCGTGATGCCGAAGACGATCACCGTGCCCCAGTCGGCGCGCGAGTGACCGCGCAGCCTGGGGCGGCAGATCACCAACAGCACCACCGCCGCGGCGACCAGCCGCAGCGTCACCACCCCCAGCGCGCCGGCCCTCGGCATCAGCAGCACGGACAGGGCGCCACCGAACTGCACCGAGATGCCGCCCGCCAGCACCAGCCCGATGGGACCGAGCGGGCTCGCGGCCCTCCCCCGGCCACCGCCCGGGGTGACGCCGCTCTCCCCCCGGAGGGTTCCGGGTACGCCAGTAGGGGTCGCGATCGTCGGTTCAGGGGTGGTCACTGGCGGTCCCGGTGCTCGGCATGAGTTCATCGTGATGCACTTCCAAGTCCACGGTAATGGACTCAGTCAGGTGTGTGAACCAGGTTTGCCGCTGTCTCGGACCGTGAGATGCCCCCCAGCCCCCGGGGCCGACCGTGAGTACTACGGGGTGCAGTACCCGCAGCACCCTCAGTACCCGTAGTACCCGTAGTACCCGCGTTCCCCCTACCGCCCGTCGCGCGGCCCGAACGTCTCCAGCGCCAACGTGTCCGTGACCCGCGCATACAGATAGGTGTCCGCCCACTCGGCGATCCCCGGATACCCGCACTCCACGACCAACCGCTCCACGGCCGCCGGAATGTCGTACGACGTCACCCGCAGTTCCACCCCCGGCCCGAGCAAGCCCCAATGGGCGCCCGAACGGCCGTACGGCATACCGACACTGCCGGGGTTGACGACCAACCTCCCCTCGGCGAGCCGGAGATAGGGCATATGGGTGTGCCCACAGACGACAGTGCGTACGGCGGGGTCGAGCCCGGCGAGGACCTCGCTCCAGCGAGCCGGCCGGGAGTCGACGAGGACGACTTCCTCGTCGTCGCGCGGAGTCGCGTGGCAGAACAGGGCCGCCCCCAGCCCGGCGACGGCGAGCGTCAGGGTCGCCGGGAGCCCGGCGAGGAAGTCGACGTGCTCCTCGGTCAGCGCCTGCGCCGCGAACGGACCTATGGGATCCGGGATTTCGTCCCGCACGCCGCGCCGGTACTCGACCAGTTCCCGGTCGGCGTTACCCGACACCCACAGCACGCGGTCGCCCTGCTCCCTCAACAGGTCGATGACTTCGGCTGGTTGAGGCCCCGCCGCGATGTCTCCGGTGAGCACGATCCGATCGGCGACAGCGACGTCCGGTTCGGCCAGAACCGCTTCGAGGGCAGGCAGCACGCCGTGAATGTCGGAGAGGACGGCGACCGACTCGACCTCCTCGGCAGCGACCGACTCGGATTCCCCGTACGTCACTTGTCTTCCCTCTCGTCGTCCAGCGCTTCGGCGAGCACCTCCGCGAGGTGCCTCCCCCGCACCCCGGCCAACTGCTCCAGCTGGGTCCGGCAGGAGAAGCCGTCCGCGAGGACGACCGCGTCGTCGGGCGCGTCCCTTACGGACGGCAGCAGTTGCTCCTCGGCACAGGCGGACGACACCTCGAAGTGCCCTTTCTCGAAGCCGAAGTTACCCGCGAGGCCACAGCACCCGCCGCTCAGCTCCCCGCCGAGTCCCGCGAGTTCACGCAACCGGCGGTCGGCCGCGTCACCGAGAACCGCGTGCTGGTGGCAGTGGGTCTGCCCGGCCACCGGACGGTCCAGCCGGGGCGGGATCCAGTCGGGGGCGCACTGCTCCAGCGCCTCCGCGAAGGTGAGGACCCGGGCGGCGAGACGTGCGGCTCGCGGGTCGTCGGGGAGGAGTTCGGGAAGATCGGTACGGAGTGCCGCGGCGCAACTGGGCTCCAGGACGACGAAGGGCGGGAGCACCAAGTCGTCGTCCTCGTCGTCGAGTTCAGCACTCCATCCAGTCGCCGCCACCTCCTCATCCCGCAGCTCCTCCACCGGGACCAGATACGGATCCAGCAGATCCAGCGTCTCCCGCAGCACCGCCCGCGCCCGGTCCAACTGCCCCGTGGACACGTACGTCAGCCCACAGCACACCCTCCCCCGCCGCACCGCCCACGGCGCCGTCCCGTTCTTCCACCGCACGGTCGGCGGCAGGAGCACCGCCATTCCGGCCGCCTCCAGCACCCGAACCGCCGCCTTGCCGACGGCTGGTGACAGATGTTCAGTGAACGTGTCGGGCCAGAGCACGACCATCTGTCCTGCCCGCTTCCACTCGTCCGGCAGCCGCCGCTGGGCCTGCGCCCGCTTCGCCACGGACGTGAACCTCCTCCGCCACCACCGGCTGAACGTCTCCGGCGCGACACGCGGAATCTCCCGCTCGGGCGCGATCCCGCCGATCCGCTTCCCGAGAGACGCCAACGGCCGTACGGAGGCGAGGGAGTTGACGAGGGGTGCGCTGCGCGTCCGGGCGATCCACCGCAGCCAGAGCGGCAGCCGGCCCATGCTGTGGTGCGCGGCGGGACGGCGTCTCCCCGCGTAGTGGTGGTGGAGGAACTCGGCTTTGTAGGTGGCCATGTCGACGCCGACGGGGCAGTCCGAGCGGCAGCCTTTACAGGAGAGACAGAGGTCGAGGGCGTCCCGGACCTCCGTGGACTGCCAGCCGTCGGTGACGAGTTCACCGGCGAGCATCTCGTGCAGGAGCCTCGCCCGGCCCCGGGTGGAGTGCGTCTCCTCGCCGGTCGCGCGGAACGACGGGCACATGACGGCGGGGCCGGACGCCGTCGTCGTACGGCACTTCGCGACTCCGACGCAGCGGCGGACGGCCGCCGAGAAGTCGCCGCCGTCGGCCGGGTAGCCGAAGACGACCGGGACGGGTTCGCGGGGCAGCGGGGAGAAGCGGAGGTTGGCGTCGAGAGGCGCGGGGCGTACGAGCATCCCGGGGTTGAGGAGGTCGTCGGGGTCCCAGAGGTCCTTGACGTGTTCGAAGAGGGCGACCATCTCCGCCCCGTACATCTTGGGTAGCAGTTCGGCGCGGGCCTGGCCGTCGCCGTGTTCTCCGGAGAGCGATCCGCCGTGCTCGGCGACGAGGTCGGCCAGTTCCTCGGAGAAGCGGCGGAAGCGGGCGATGCCGGGTTCGGTGAGGAGGTCGAAGTCGATGCGGACGTGGATGCAGCCGTCGCCGAAGTGCCCGTAGGGGGTGCCGTGCAGGCCGTGCGCGGCGAGGAGGGACCGGAAGTCCCGCAGGTAGGCGCCGAGCCGGGCCGGGGGCACCGCGCAGTCCTCCCAGCCGGGCCACGCCTCCTTGCCGTCCGGGGTCCGGGTCGCCGTACCGCTCGCGTCCTCCCTGATGCGCCACAGGGCGCGCTGCTCGGCGGGGTCGGTGACGACCAGCGCGTCGACGGCGTCCGACACCCGGACGATCGCCTCGCCGCGCGCCCGAGCCTCGTCCGGGGTCTCCCCGCCGGTCTCGACGAACAGCCAGGCACCCCCTCGGGGCAACCCGTAGGTCGTGGGTACGAGGTCCGCGGCCATACCTTCGACCGTCAGGGGCCCGTAGGGGAGCAGTCCGGCCGCGGCCTCCGCCGCGTCGCCCTCGTCCCCGTAGCCGAGGACCGCGAGGGCCCGTGCGCGCGGGGCGTCCACGAGGCGGACGGTGGCCCGGGTGAGGACGGCGAGGGTGCCCTCGGAGCCGCAGTAGGCGCGGGCCGTGTCGGCGCCCTTCTCGGGGAGCAGGGCGTCCAGGGCGTACCCGGAGATCCGCCGGGGGAGGTCGGGGAAGCCGGTGCGCAGGCGGGCCAGCTCGGTGTCCACCAGTCGGCGTAGTCCCTCAGGGGCACCCGCCCAGTCGGGGCCCAGGGTCAGCGCGGCGCCGCGCGCGGTGACGACGTCGAGGGTGCGGACGTTGTCGGCGGTGGTCCCCCAGGCCACCGAGTGGGAGCCGCAGGAGTTGTTGCCGATCATGCCGCCGAGGGTGCAGCGGCTGTGGGTGGCGGGGTCGGGGCCGAAGCGCAGGCCGTGCGGGGCGGCGGCGTCCTGGAGACGGTCGAGGACCAGTCCGGGCTGGACCACGGCGGTCCGGGTGGCGGGGTCCAGGTCAAGGACACGGTTCATGTGCCGGGTGAAGTCCAGTACGACCCCGGTACCGGTGGCCTGCCCGGCGATGGAGGTACCCCCACCCCTGGGTACTACGGGTACCCCGTGCTCCCGGCAGATCTCCAGAGCGGCGGCCACATCGGCGTCGTCCCGGGGAGCGACCACCCCGAGAGGGATCCGCCGGTAGTTGGAGGCGTCCATGGTGACCAACGCCCGCGAGGCCGTGTCGAAGCCGACGTCGCCCCGAAGGGCCTTGCGCAGATCCGCTTCCAGGTTCGGCATGGGTACAGGAAATCATCAGCAGATCAGCCCGTCCGTCATCCGGGAACAAGTCCACCGCGCGCTGTACGCACTGTCCGAACGGCAACGCCACGTACTGAAGGCAAGCCAGGGCATCACCCCCGTGGCGCGGTACCGGCCCGGCGTCGACGACGAGTTGGCGTCCGACATGGGGGCGACGCGGTACCTAGTCCAGCAAGCACGCGCCAAGGGAGTCGCCCGGTTCTCTCAGGTGTGCCGCGCGGGCGCGCAGACATGGTGCCCGCGTCCCGACCCGCGACGGGGGAACGGTCACGGTGCCCCCTGCGGCTCCCTTGTCGACGTCCACGTGAAGGACTGCGACGGGCGGACGGTCCCACCGTGACCGGCCGTACAGGAGAGACGGCGCTCCTGTTGTCCGGTCGCCTTCCGCGTGAACCTCGCCCACCTCGCCGGAACAGTGGCGACAAGCAACCCCCGGTACGGTCACGCAGGGTGCGTGTCTGAGTCCTCGTGCCGACAGTACGAAACGCCCGAGTGACTGTTGCGTGTCGGCGTAGCCTGATTTCATGGCTGAGCACTTGGGAGACCGCCTGAAGCGTCTGCGTCGGCTTGCAGACCTTTCACAACGAGGGTTGTCGGAAAGTTCTGGCGTGTCCCTTGACGTGATTGCGCGGCTTGAGCAGAAACGCAAGCACAGCGCGCGCTTGCCCACCTTGCACGCTTTGGCTCGCGGGCTAGGCGTGGAACTTACGACCATACTCGGAGATCCGCCCGGCGCTCCTTCCTCAGGAGACGCCGACCCACCTCAATTGGTTGCGCTTCGCCGCGCCATCGCGCCCCCACTGTTTTCGCCTCTACCTGAGCCGAGCGATGTCGAGCGCCTCTCTCTACCGCTACTCCGGCGGGAAATCTCCGACGGCTGGACTCTGTACCACAACGCTAAATTCGACATCCTCATGAAAGTTTTGCCCGGCATTGTCAATGATGCTCGATTCGCCGCCCATGTAGGCAGCGCAGACGACCGGGCAGCAGGGCAAGCAGCGTTGGGGAAATCGCTTCAACTGGCCGGGCATCTCGCTATCCGGTTGGGGAAGACCGATCTGGCGCTCAGTGCTCTTGAGCGGGCAATGAATGCCGCCGCCGACTCGTCCGATCCACTGCTTTCTTCAATGATCAGCAACAGCGTCGCATGGAACTACCAGCGACAGAACCGGCTGAGCGATGCCGGGAACCTAGCGCTTCACGCCGCTGATTCCATCGAGAAAGAAAGCGAGAAAGGTGCGGACGGATTGAAGGTCTGGGGTGGGCTCATCATGTCTGCCGCTACGTCGTTCGCTCGGTCTGGAGACTACGACACAGCTAATGACATGATGACCAAGGCGGAGGACGCAACGAAAAGGCTTAAGGATTTTCCGATATCCACCAATGGGAAGATGGTCTCCGTATTCAGTCGCTCTTCTGTCAGGATCGAGCGAGTCCGCCTGGCGGTGCAGCACGAAAAGCCAGCAGAAGCACTTTCTCTAGCAAAGTCCATGCGGCTCAGCAAAGACACTCCATCTTCGTGGCGTACGTGGCTTTTGCTTGACGTAGCACGGGCACATACAGACCTGGAAAATCCTGAAGGTGCCGTCAAGGCGCTTGAAAGCCTCAGGAAAGTCGCCCCGGAGTGGATGCGGCATCACACCCTCGCGGTTGCCATCGTTACGGACCTCTGGGCGGGTTCGTACCGACCTCCTGGCCTGCGGAAACTCGCCGAGTTCCTGGGCGTCGTGAGCTAAGGACCCGAAACTAGGGCACTACGTCCCTCCCCCGCCACCTCTTTTGCCGGTTTGCTGGCCTGCTGCAAGGAACCCCCGCGACGTTCGAGCGTCCGGGGGCATGGCCACCAACCATCAGGAGGTTGACGACGATGGGGAACACTACAAGCCCGAGTGGACGGCGCAGAAGGGTTGTTCGAGCTGTGCCGGTCGCTGCGGTCGCGTATTCGACCCACGCGCCCCAAGGACACACCTGCGCCGACTGCAAATCCCTGATCAGCTCCGAAGTTCGTGTTGTGCGTCTCGTCGATGACCACATCGCCAACGGGCAGGCGAGCCCCGACTACCGGCACATCACCTGCTTCTACCCGAAGGAACGTCCGAGCAAGGCCCGCAGCAAGGGCACCCCGTGAGGTGGCCCACCGCCCGCGCGAGCGCCCTCGGTAAGCCTCAACTTGTTCAGCTTCTGGACGTCACGGAAGAGGCCGACACAGCGCCCCCGACGGACTGGCGTACCGAATACGGCGGCGTCCTCAACGTCCGAACCGGTGAGGTCGAACTCCCCACCCCGATGTTCGTCCCCTGCCCGTACGAGAACTGCCCCGAGTGCGCGAGGGAGACCGGGTGATGGTCACCGCCAAGCACATCGGGCAGGCCGTCACGGACGGCAATCGCAGGGGAATTCTCATGGACATTGACTCGACTTGGGAAGACCCTTCCCAACTCCCTG
This sequence comes from Streptomyces sp. S6, assembly GCF_054880855.1. NCBI lineage: Bacteria > Bacillati > Actinomycetota > Actinomycetes > Kitasatosporales > Streptomycetaceae > Streptomyces > Streptomyces sp. S6. The sequence continues at coordinate 34,242 of NZ_JBTYMC010000037.1, forward strand.
CAAAGCGGCGCCGGGCGCACAGGGCGTTCGTCCGGCCCGAAGGCGGCGGTGTCGAGTGGGACGTGCCCCCGTCCGCCCTGTGCACCATCGCGGAATGGGAAGCCGGCGCGAATGTGGAGCAACCCGCGTGAGTACTTTTCGGCAAATCACCGTCGCTGTCAGCGTCGGAGCATGGGTCGCCGTCATCGCGATCCTGATCTCCCGTGGCGCGTTCGGGGGCTGATTCCGGCGCCCCGATAGACGACCCCGCCCGCTGAGTCCGTTCCCCCGCCGACCGGCGGGCGGGGTCTTTGTTCAACAGAAAGGATCACCCCGTGATGGTGAAAGTGCCGGTGTGCACCGGGATTGGCACGCTGTCCCTGAACGAGCTTCGCGCTGCCCTGAAGGCTCGTGGGGAAACCATGTCTGAGACGGAACTTGCCTCGTCCTACGTTCTCGCGCACTGCGAACTCGCGGCAGACCACGAATGGGACGACGGCGCGGAATACCTGTGGTGGTGTCGACTGACGAACGGAAAAAGCAAGTTCGCGTCCGCGTGTGAGGAGGGATCAGTAATCCGGTCGCCTGACGGCGACACCCTGTGTGCGTGAAAATCGGTGTGTGGTCGTCCGGCGGACGTCGTGTCGCCTTGGCGCGTTCCGAGCCCGTGGATCAGTAGGACGCTGGGGGTCCACCGACAGGCACCCGGATGTGTTGCTCCGAGCACGTGAATCAGACTCTTCCGCCTGCCGGACCCCCGCCGGACGGTCGCGTGCTCGCGGCTGACGACCGGAGGGGGTGCCGACGGGATGGAAGTGATCCACGAACGCTGCGCGGGGATCGACATCAGCAAGGTCGACGTGAAGGTCTGCGTCCGCGTGCCCGGTACCGGCAAGCGGCGTCGCAGCGAGGTGCGGACGTTCTCCGCGGTGACGTCCGGGCTGCTGGCCATGCGGGACTGGCTGCTCGCCGAGGGCATCACCCTGGTGGGCATGGAAGCCACCGGCGTGTACTGGAAGCCCGTGTTCTACCTGCTGGAGCACGACAT